>JBJOJF010000217.1:0-7275 GCA_046046735.1 Pseudomonadota bacterium | reverse complement strand
TCTCGATAGTGGCGATACAGATTCGCGATAGAGGCAAATCCCAGAACCACAATTAAAACGGCAAATAGATACTCTAGTGTGAGATGAGCAAAGATGCCTGACTGAATGGCTATCACTGCTGCAACGAAAGCAGCAATAGCGCCAAACACTACCAACTTGAAGTTAGGAATGAATGCACCTAAGGTGATGGCGACAAACAATAAGATCAAATCGGAGACCAGTTGATCGGCGATCAAGAAAACACTATTGGTAAGTTCTGGATTGGTTATCTTGCCAAGTATGGCCACAAGCAAAATGCTAGCCAGAATCGCAAAGTTGAGCTTTGCTTTATTGAAAATCGTTTTGAATTGATCGCTCATGATGGGGCGCTTAGTAGTTTGGGCTGCCGCTGAATACGAGGCTGATGCCAATCCATAACAGTACAAATGCAACCAAAATAGTAAAGCCAATTTTCTTGAGGAAGTATTCGAGGGTATCCATATAAGCCTCATCATTACGACCAAAGTATTGATCAAAACGCTTCCAGACCAAGCGACCTACCACTAGGGGTAGAAGCATGGCAACGATGCCGAGAATAACGGTGAGGGTGGTATCCATGAATGAGTAATCTTTCTTACTAAAGTCTATTCGTTGGCGCTTAGGGCCGGAAAGTCATATAGCATACAGGGATTGTCTGACAGGATGGCTTTTCTGAGCTCGGGGTCTGTCACCCAGGATCCAAATAAATCACACAGGTCTGCGTCATGCGGCATTTGCTTTTTGACCATGACATGCGGCCAATCGCTCCCCCAGATTAATCTTTTGGGATTCGCTTTCATCACAGCATCGTTAAAAGGACGCATATCCTCATAGGGAAAGTCCCCATCACAAATGCGATAAGGTCCCGTCATTTTGACCCAGGCTTGATTGTTTCTAAGGAGTTCAAGTAGCCCCTCAAAGCCTTTCTCACGGGTGCCATGTTTTGCATGAGAGTAGCCAAAGTGCCCAAACACTAAGTCGACAGGAAAGTTTGCAAAGGTGTTTACTAGGTTGGGATATTCATTGACATGAGCAAGCAACTCTAAATGCCAGCCAAGGGGTTGAATACGCTTGGCTAAAGTTGTCAGTTGCGTAATTGGTAAGCCTGCAGACTTATCTGCAACGTCCACCACATTACAGCGAATTCCTCGCACGCCTGCTTGATGCATTGACTCTAATTCTGTATCTGTAATGGTGGGATCGATAACAGCAACCCCACGAAATTGCTTGCGATTTGAAGAGAGTGCAGCAAGCATGGCGCGATTATCAGTCCCATACACGCTAGGTTGCACCAATATAGCCCGATCGACACCTAGTGTTTTTAATAAGGATTGATATTGAGAAAGGGTGGCATCTGGCGGTGTGTAGATGCGTTCATCAGCATAAGGAAACTCCACTGCTGGTCCACACACGTGAGCATGGCAATCTACCGCCCCAGGAGGAAACGCAATCTTAGGTGATCGAATTTCTGGATCTGGGGCTTGGCAGAGTGGTGCGACTAAATTTAAATTCAATTTGCTGTAAAGAAATTACTGCGGTTCAATGTTGGCGTCTTTAGCAATCTTCTGATACTTTGCCATTTCATCGCGAACAAATTTACTAAATTCTTGAGGGCTCATTGGCGTAGCTTTAATTCCCTTAGCTTCATAAGCAGTTTTCACCTCAGGGTTTTGCATCGCTAAATTGATATCTTGATTAATCTTTTTCACGATGGCTGCTGGAGTTCCAGCGGGAGCCCATACGCCAAACCAAAGGCCAATTTCGAAGTTGGAGTAACCCAACTCAGCGATGCTAGGGATATCTGGAACGGCAGCATTACGCGCTTTACTGGTAACACCTAGCGCTCTTACTTTGCCGCCTTTGAGTTGCCCAATAGCGGTATCGAGTGGTGCCATATAGAAAGCTGTGCGCCCAGCCATCGTATCTTGGATAGCCTCTGGAGATCCTTTGTAAGGAACGTGAATGAGTTTGATACCCATCATTTGATTGAAGTATTCAGCAGCTAGATGGGTAGAGCTTCCTACGCCAGCAGATGCGAAGGTAATTTCACCTGGCTTAGATTTAGCGGCAATGACTAAGTCACGAATAGACTGGTAAGGACCTTCTGCAGAGGTGATGAGCACATAAGGGGTTTGTCCCAGGATGTCGACATCAATCAAACTCTTCAGTGGGTCATACGGTAATTTTTTATAGATCGCAGGATTGGCTGCATAGGATGCTGACTGTACTAAGAGGGTGTAACCATCCGGCTCTGAGCTAACCACTGCGCCAGTACCAATTAATCCTCCAGCCCCAGGACGATTCTCGATGATGACTGATTGTTTCCAAGTCTCCGCCAAGCTTTTGGCAACGATCCTCCCGGCGATATCGGCCCCAGAGCCCGCAGTCAAGGGCACAATCATCTTGACCGTTCTATTAGGGTAGTTTTGCGCATTGGCCAGGTTGGAAATTAGACTCAAACTAATGCCTAAGCCAATAAATAAGCTCTGCAAAAAATTGCTTTTGAGCGTGCGAGGGGATTGCAATGTCTTTTGCATCATGTCTCCTTAGTATTTTTGTAGTTTCGTTGGATAATCTACCATGCTCCAAGCAAGATCACCATGATCAAGACGAGAAATATAAAAATTACTAGACCCCTAGAAAGCAGAGACAAATGAGCCAAAAACTAGAAAAGCAGACCATTAAAGTTAATGGAATTGACATTGCCTATCGATTTGATGGCCCTAGTGATGGCCACGTGGTGATGATGGCCAATAGTCTCATGTCAGATTGCAGTATGTGGGACTGGAACGTACCCGCTCTAGCTGATCGATATCGTGTATTGCGTTTTGATAAGCGTGGTCATGGCGGCTCTGAAACTACACCAGCGCCTTATAGCATTCCCCAGTTGGCTGATGATGCGGTTGCTCTTCTGGACGCCCTCAAGATTGATAAGGTGCATTTCATTGGCCTCTCAATGGGTGGCATGATTGGGCAGCAATTAGGTGCCCGCTACCCGGAGCGCATTTATTCTTTGTCCTTGTGTGACACTGCCAGCGAAATGCCTCCCCGCAGTCTGTGGGAAGAGCGTTTTGCGATTGCTCGTAAAGAGGGTATTGCTGGATTGGTAAATGGCACGATTCAGCGTTGGTTTACTGCTCCATTTATTGCTCGCGCCCCTCAAGACATTGCCAAGGTGCGTGAGATGATTTTGGGTACCGGAGTTGAGGGCTATTTAGGTTGCGCTAGTGCGGTTAGGGATATGGCGCAAACGACGATGTTGCTCAAAATCAAAGCCCCAACATTAATTTTGACTGGCCGGCAAGATCCAGCATGCACAGTCGATCAAGCCATTGTGCTCAATCGTATGATCGACGGCTCAAAGCTGGTCATATTAGAGGATGCTGCACATTTATCCAATATTGAACAACCTGAACTATTTAATCGCACAGTTCGCGATTTTATTGATACAGTCGATAACACTTTGTAGGAATGCCTTCAAGCATTTAATTGCTATGACAATGAAAAAAACCGACCTCTATAAAAACCTGGCTCTGACTACTGCTCAGCGCATGAAGAATGCTGCCAAGGTGCCAAAACCAGGTACGGCCGAAAGCGTTGCTAAAACTAAGAAGGAGCTAGCAAGTTCAAACCCATTGCTAGCTTCCTTAATGGGTAAAACTAAGTCTAAATAACTTCTATCAGTTTTGAAGCAAGCCCCATCTTTTTTTCTAATTGATTTTCTTAAAGTCTTTGCAGCTTTAGTCATCATTCTTCACCATCTCTCAAGCTATGGTCAGATTGCGCAGGATGCGCGAGCATTTTTGCCTGCCATCATGGGCTTCTTGTTCGACTACGGACGTTTTGCAGTGCAAATATTTTTGGTGATGGCTGGCTATTTGGCCACTCAATCACTTGTGCGCTACGCCAATACCAAATTTAGCGGCCAACAATTATTGCGATTGATCTTTAATCGCTATCTGCGATTATTCTCCCCCTACCTTGTAGCACTGACGTTCACTATTTGCTGCGCATGGATTGCCCGCTTCTGGGTGAATGATGAATTCGTAGGCGAAACTGAAACCTTAGGGCAGTTTGTTGCCCACCTATTTTTCTTGCAGGGCATCTTGGGTTTAGATTCAATCTCAGCGGGCGCTTGGTATGTTGCCATTGATTGGCAGCTTTATTCAGTCTTAGCTATCTTGCTGCTTTCTTTTTCTTCTTATCAAACGATGATTTGGCTGCTCAGTATTGTTGCAGTGAGCTCTTTGTTGTATTTCAATCGCTCTAGTCAATATGAGTCTTACTTCATTTATTTCCTTGGTTCTTATACCTTGGGAATGTTGGCTTACTTGGCAAAGAATTATTCAGACAAAAAAATCAGAGTGTTGGCGAAATTCTTGCTTATGGCAATTGGCGTAGCGATCTTGATATCCTCAGCGCAGGAAATATGGCCACGCAATATTTTGGCTTGGATCGCAGCATTGTTTTTATTTATGCGGGGCAACTCTCCTTATCCCTCTGGAAATCAAGGGGACAAGAGTCTTCAGAAAACTATTTATCAAGCCATCGCCTGGGGCAGCCAGCGCTCTTACAGCGCTTTTCTGATTCACTTCGCATTTATTTTGCTGGCCAACACTATTTATATAGCCTGGGGCTTGCATACTCATGCGAGCGGCCTCGTTGCCATTGGCTTGATGTTGCTAGTAGTGATTTGCAGTGTGATCACCGCAAACTATTTGTACCGCTGGGTAGAGCTACCTGCGGCCAAATGGAAACTCTAACTGCTAATTAAATACCCATGTCCTTGAGCACGCGGAAGATCTCGCGGTAGGCTTTAGGTGGTTTGTTAGTTTCTTTTTCTTTGCGCGCATTACGAATGAGCGTGCGCATATTCTGAATATCCATATCGGGATACTGTTCGATCATTTTGGTGAAGGCTGCATCATCAGCAATCAGTCGATCACGATAAGACTCCAGCTGATGAAGCTTAGCTGTTTCAGCTTTGCTGACACCTTGAATGGCATCCAAACGCTTTTGAATGGCATCAAGTTCTTCTTCATCTAAAAAGCGCATTAGTTTGCCAAGATACTGCTTGTGACGACGAATGGCTTCAAAGCTTTTGATTTTGTTCGTTTCCGCAATAGCCGCTTTAATTGCTTCGTCTAAGGGGATGGTTTTTAATGCGTCACTGCTGAGTGCGGCCAGAACCTCTGCGAGCTTTTGTCGCTCAGTCATTTGGCGTTTTAGCTCTGACTTGCTTGGACCCTCATCAAGATCTTCTTTCTTGGGGGTGCGGTTCTTCTCATTAACGTGCATGCCTGTATTTTAGACGCTATTGCTCGCTTGTCGGGTGCCAACCCATTTAGCTACGCTTTTGCTTAAGCTTCCGAAGATCAATCGTGGAAAACAGTTGACTTCTGCCGATAGTCTCTTTTGGTGATATTTTTCCAGCCTGAACATATCGACGAAAGGTGGGCATGGAGACCTCTAAGTTCTCAGCGGCCTGCTCAGCAGAAAAAGTATCATTGCGTAAATGGCCAAATACCTGCTCATGATTGAAGCTATTTTCCTGAAAAGCGTTTGTTGCAATCAATGAGAAGAATTTAATACGCTCCTTAGTGGGCATTTGCTTCACTTGATTAAACATGTCTTCTGCTGATAGTGCATAACTCATATGTATCCCCTATTGGATTTATCAGAGGTTGGCTCTTGCCGCATAAATCTTTTTAACTCAGTGTAAAAATTTTCATGGGTACCTATTTGGTAAAAGCCAATTGCAATAATGTCAATTTCTTCCTTACTCTTTTCTGGTCTGTATGCCATTAAGTACTCATGCCGATTAAATTTGAATTTAAATATTAAAATCTCTTTTAAATCTCCCAGCTTTTTCTCCCCCAAAGCTGGGTTTGTGCAAATTTGCAAGACCTTATCTTCAATCGCAAGTTGAAGAGGTTTGCTAGCCTTTTTTACAAATTGAACGAATGGTCTTTTGTAGCTAATCTTCATGATCTTATATTAGATCAATTATGATTCTATATCAAATCAACAAAAGTAACAAGAATTACCTGATTGCGCTGTATGGTGAATAATGCAAAGAAATTGCTTACTTAAAAATTAAAGAGATGACCCAAGCTTCTTCGGCAACTACATACGACTTCATCATTATTGGTGCTGGTAGCGCAGGCTGCATGCTAGCCAAGCGTCTGACGGAGAATCCTGCCAAGCGCGTTCTCTTGATTGAGGCCGGCAAGAATGACAACTACATTTGGATTCATGTGCCAGTAGGGTACTTGTACTGTATTGATAACCCAAGGGCAGATTGGCGCTTTAAGACTGCCGCCGAAAAAGGCTTAAATGGGCGTTCATTGCTATACCCTCGTGGCAGAGTTTTAGGAGGTTGCTCTTCGATTAACGGCATGATCTATATGCGTGGTCAAGTTGGAGATTACGATTCTTGGGTTGCTGCAACGGGCGACGATTCCTGGTCATGGCAAAACGCATTACGCCGCTATAAATCATTTGAGGACTATCACGGTAGTGCTAATGAGTGGCACGGTAAGGGCGGAGAGTGGACCGTCTCCAAGCAGCGTTTACGTTGGCCTGTGATGGACATATTTAAAGAGGCTGCTATTCAAGCGGGTATCCCAGCTTCTGACGACTTTAATCGGGGCGATAACTTTGGCGTGGGTTACTTTGATGTTAGCCAACGCAAGGGTTGGAGGCTCAATACTTCAAAAGCATTTTTACGTGATGCAGCTCGACGTCCTAACCTGACAGTAATAACAGAGGCAGTTGTTGATAAGTTATTGATTGATCCTGTGACAAAAAATTGTTACGGCGTGCAATTTATTAAAGAGGGTCAGGTAACTGAAGCGCGTTGTACTCACTCAGGCGAGGTCATTCTGAGTGCAGGGGCCATTGGAAGTGTGCAGGTCTTGGAACGCTCCGGAATCGGTGCTGCCAATCATCTCCAGCAATTGAATATTCCTGTAATGGCTGATTTACCTGGCGTAGGCGAGAACCTGCAAGACCATCTGCAGCTACGCATGATTTACAAGGTGAGCGGCATTAAAACACTCAACACCAAGGCCAACTCTTTATGGGGTAAGTTGATGATTGGCATGGAGTATGTGTTTAAGCGCTCTGGACCTATGTCAATGGCGCCATCGCAGCTAGGCGCTTTTGCTTATAGTTCGCCCGAACAAAAATCTGCCAATGTGGAGTATCACGTTCAACCTTTATCACTGGAAAAGTTTGGCGAAGATTTGCATTCAT
>JBJOJF010000216.1:0-4410 GCA_046046735.1 Pseudomonadota bacterium | reverse complement strand
CATCTTGGGCTCATGCAAACGAAATGTTACGGCGGCTAAGAAAATTAAAATAATCGTGCCAACAATTGGATAAAGCTCGATGCCTTTTTTCTGGAAAAGCTCACCAGCAAAGAGCACCATTACAATAAATCCAATAGACCCCCAGAGACGCAGTCGGCCATAACGTTTATCGAATGAGTTGTCCTTGAATAATGCATGCACGGTGGCTGACTCACCAAGGGGCATTAAGCTACTGAGAATCGTATGCAAGACAAACATCCATACAAAGAATGCCGCATAACTCTGCAGAAAAAAGATAAAGAGAAATACCACTGCGGCCAAACAAGCGCAGAAACGAATAATCCCAATTCGATTAGACAGATAGTCTGACAACCACCCCCAGGAAAATGGGCCAACAATACGAGTGATTTGAAGCATTGACATCAACACCGCAATTTCGATAACGCTAAAACCGCGATCTAGAAAAAATAAACTTGCGAAGGGAGAAACGAGACCAACATAAGCAAAATATAAAAAGAAAAAGGACCCGAAGGCCCACCGTACTGAAGGTGTCATTATCTTTTTCTAAGCTTATTGATTTAAATTAATCAGACGCTGAACCAGGACGTGCTGCAGGTATAGGAGTAACTGGATGCTGCACATCAGCGCATTGTGCACGATGACGTAATGCGTGATCCATCAATACCAAAGCAAGCATTGCCTCAGCAATCGGCGTTGCACGTATGCCGACACAGGGATCATGTCGCCCCTTAGTTTGCACAGTAATCGGCTTGCCATCCAAATCAACAGATTCTTTAGGGCTCAAGATGCTCGATGTTGGCTTAATGGCAATCGAAACACGCAAATCTTGACCAGTACTAATTCCGCCCAATGTGCCACCAGAGTTATTGCTAGCAAAGCCATCGGGATGAAGCTCGTCCCCATGTTGGCTACCACGCTGTGCGACAGATTTAAAGCCAGCACCAATTTCTACGCCCTTGACTGCATTGATACCCATCATGGCATGCGCTATATCTGCATCCAACTTATCGAATAATGGCTCACCTAAGCCAACCGGAACATTGCGTGCGCGCACTTCAATCTTTGCACCACAAGAATCCCCTGCTTTACGCAGTTCATCCATATATGTTTCAAGTTGCGGAACAATGTCAGCATTTGCAGCAAAGAAAGGATTGGTTTCGATCAAGGCTGCATCTTTAAATGGGATTTCAATCGCGCCGAGTTGGCTCATATAGCCATAAAACTCAGTGCCATATTTTTCTTTTAACCACTTCTTTGCAATAGCTGCCGCTGCAACAACTGGAGCGGTTAATCGAGCAGATGAGCGACCACCACCGCGCGGATCACGCAAACCATATTTGTTGTGATACGCGTAGTCAGCATGACCAGGTCTAAATGTTTGTAGGATATTGCCGTAATCTTGACTGCGCTGATCAGTATTGCGAATGAGCAAGGCAATCGGAGTACCCGTAGTTTTGCCTTCATAAACACCTGAGAGGATTTCCACCCTATCCGCTTCTTGACGCTGCGTCACATGACGCGAGGTTCCCGGTTTGCGACGATCCAAATCAATCTGAAGATCAGCCTCACAAAGGGACATTCCTGGAGGGCAACCATCAACAACGGCACCAATCGCGGGACCATGGGATTCACCAAAAGTGGTGACAGTAAAGAGAAGGCCTAAAGTATTTCCTGACATAGCGACATTATGTCATCTGTCAGGGGTGTTGGGCTAGAGGGCTAGCCCAGACATCATGGTCGTCTAGCTAGGAGCTTTTTCAGATTCCTCTGGCCAGTCGCGAATATAGGCCTTGAGCATCGTATTTTCAAAGTCCTGTGCCTCCACAACCGATTTGGCAACGTCATAGAAAGAAATCACGCCCATCAGCATCTTTTGATCCACCACAGGCAGATAACGTGCATGCTCAACTAGCATCATGCGGCGGACTTCATCTATCTCTGTCTCCATATTGCAGGTCAGCGGTTTTGCATTCATGACGGCCTGAACTTTCAGGTCGCCCAAGTTGCCGTGATGCTTAGCTAAAGCCCCAATAACTTCACGGAAAGTTAAGATCCCCACTAACTTTTCGTAGTCCATGACCACCAAAGAACCGATGTCATGTTCGCTCATCACTAAAACTGCAGTTTGCAGTGCAGTCTCTGGCGCCACTGTAAATAGTGTGCTGCCTTTTACGCGCAAAATGTCACGAACTTTCATTTGGTCTCCAGCAATGAGTTGCTTAAGACCCCAATATATTCTTAAGCCCAATCAGAATCAAGGGACAAATTGGGGATTTCAGTAACGAATAACCCTGATTACACCGCTACGAATACTGGGAAGATTGGCAACCAATACCGCCCCAGCTAAGGTGATCCACCAAGTTAAATAAATCCAGATAAGGGCAAGTGGGAAGATGGCAAAGGCGCCATATACGGTTTTATAGAAAGCAACATTAGTTAAAAAGAGTCCAAATCCAAACTTCATCAACTCAAATGTAACGGTGGCGAAGAAAGCCCCACCGAAGGCATCCCTCCATTGAATCTGTGCATACGGCAGTATCTTGTAGACAACAGAGAAGACAGCCATCGCAAGCAAAATCGGCACAACGGTAGCGATAAAGCCCAAACCAAAGCTCAAGGCCTCCGTCCAGCCCTCTGCAGCACTTAGTAAAAGACCGCTTAAATAGGTACCAATACCCAATAGGATGGGCCCCAAAATAGTTGCAGCAGAATAAATGGCAGTTTTCTTTAGGATGGGTCGGCTTTTTGTAACCCGAAAGATTTGATTAAAGGCGCCCTCAATCACAGCCATAGTCATGATGGTGGTGATGACTAAGCCCAACAAACCAATCAGCGTAAGGCCTTTTGCCTGGGATGAAAATTGGTCTAAATAATTAAAAACCTGTTGATTAAGGCCCCCAGGCATATAGGTATCTAGCAACCAGGCCTGAATAGCATATTTAATGCGGATCACGCTAGGCAGATAGCCTATTAAGATCGATGCCACCGTCAACATAGGCACCAATGCTAACGTGGTCGTAAAGGCAAGACTGGCAGCAATCTGCTTCAGATTTTGCCCGCGATTGCGCTCCCAAATCTCTTTTCCAAGAGAGAGCCATAATTGAGGATTCCGAATGAGGCGCATCGCCCACATCATAAGAGAAAAATATGAGCCAACACGATATTTTAGTTTTGTACTACTCACGCTACGGTGCTACTAGGGATTTAGCTCGTCTGATCGCCGAGGGAATTGAAAGCGTTCCCGGTGTTAGCGCAAGACTAAGAACTGTACCTGCGGTTTCGGCGGTATGCGAAGCTACTGAAGCTGCTGTTCCGACGGATGGAGCGCCTTATGCTGAGTATTCTGACTTTAAAGAATGTATTGGCCTGGCATTAGGATCCCCCACCCGTTTTGGCAATATGGCCGCCCCCATGAAATACTTTTGGGATGGTAGTTCTTCGGAGTGGCTCAATGGCACCCTGATTGGCAAACCCGCCTGTGTATTTACCAGCACCGGAAGCTTGCATGGCGGGCAAGAAAGCACCCTGCTAACGATGATGATTCCACTTCTGCATCACGGCATGATGATCATGGGCCTACCCTACAGCGAGCCTGACTTAATGAGTACCTCCACCGGTGGTAGCCCTTATGGCCTTACCCACTTAGCCCATGCGGATGGCCGTGCACCCATTAGCGCTGAAGAGCAGCGCTTAGCGGTAGCTCAAGGCAAGCGGCTGGCACAAACTGCTCTCAAACTAATTCAGGGATAAATCATGCTGAAAGATTGGCGTAACAAAGATCCCTATCAACTGATTGCAACGGCAGCCTTCATTGATTTATTCATCCTGTGCATAGCTTGGGAGTGGTTTTTATCTCCCTTGCGTCCAGGAGGGTCTTGGCTCATTTTGAAGGGAATTCCGCTGTTATTTGCCATTCCGGGCCTCTGGAAAGGGAATGTTTACACCATGCAGTGGGCTTCAATGCTGATCCTCCTCTACATTACCGAGGGCTTAGTCAGAATTTTGGAGACCGGGGCCAATTTCTGGCTAGCAGCTCTTGAAACAGCTATAGGAACTGTGGCCTTTATATGCCTACTGATGTACCTCAAACCCATCAAAGCCAGGGCTAAGGCAGCCAAAAAGGAGAGGGAATTGAGTCAAAAACACTAAATACTCTTCAATTTTGCTAATTTAGTGAAAATATTGTGTATTTCTTGTCATCTCAGCCTCTTTTTCAGGCGTTGTATGCCCATGGAGGTGACAAATATGTCAACAAGACTCAAACGTTGGGCCCGTGCAATTCAACAGATCGACCTGTCCAAGAAGACAGATCCTGAAGTAGCTATTGGCTATTTGGATAGCAAATACCGCGATATCGCCTGGCGCTACATCCGTATTTTGGGCTTTGAG
>JBJOJF010000215.1:0-3948 GCA_046046735.1 Pseudomonadota bacterium | reverse complement strand
AACTGTTTGTGTACGCCCCATTTGGGATTTGTTGAAAAAGATAACTATGAAGCCTATTTTGGGATTGCTTTTGACAACATTAATTCCTTTGTAAGTGGTGACATCCAAAATCGTGTCGTTTAATTTTTTATTGGAATCAAAATGAACTTTGACCTAAGCAGTGAGCAGCAGGCGTTTGCAGATGCAGTTGGAAAATTTGCCGCCAAGGAGTTAGCTCCGGGTGCGCTAGAGCGGGCTCATAGTCCACACTATCCATGGGCAATTGCAGCCAAGCTGAGTGAGCAAGGTTTGCTTGGAATCGCGCTACCAGAAAAAGATGGTGGTCAGGGTGGAACCTTGATGGACGCAGTCATTGCCATTCAAGAAGTTGCATTACATTGCCCAAAATCAGCGGACGTGGTGCAGGCTGGAAATTTTGGTGCCATTAGAACCTTTGCCGAATACGCAACTGAAGCCCAAAAAGAAAAATACCTCCCTGATTTATTGGCTGGCAAAAAGATATTAGGCTTGGGGATGAGTGAGCCAGGCGCAGGTTCGGCTGTGACCGAGCTACAAACTTCAGCCAAAAAAGTTGAGGGTGGCTACCTGATCAATGGCTCTAAGGTGTTCTCAACTCATAGTCCTGAAGCAGCTGTATTTTTGATTTACTTGAGATTTGGTCCGGGCCTCGATGGTATTGGATCAGTTCTGGTGGAGCGTGGTGCAGATGGCCTCACTATTGGACAGCCTAATAGCTTTATGAGTGGTGAAGAATGGTCTCAACTCTATTTTGAGGATTGCTTTATTGCTGATGATGCAGTGTTGCTAGGGCCGGGTGGCTTTAAGAAGCAAATTAGTGGATTTAATATCGAACGCATTGGAAATTCTTCACGCGCTTTAGCGCTAGGTAGGTATGCCTTTAATAAGGCCAAGGAATACGCCTCGGTTCGAAAGCAGTTTGGGAAAGATATCTGTGAGTTTCAGGGTATTCAGTGGAAGTTTGCAGAAATGGCAGTCAAGTTAGATGCTGCACAGCTTCTGCTGTATCGAGCAGCGATCAATGCTGATGTGGGTCTGCCCTCAGCCTATGACACTACCGTTGCTAAATTAATGTGTAATAACGCTGGTTTTGAGGTGGCTAATGAGGCTCTCCAGGTTATGGGGGCGACCGGCTATAGTCAGGAGACTCTAGTGGAGTACTGCGTCAGAAGGACGCGTGGCTGGATGATTGCGGGTGGATCAATTGAGATTTTAAAGAATAGAATTGCCGAAGAGGTATTTGAAAGACGGTTTAATCAGCGCGCGTAATACGTTGTTTTGGTATACAGTTTTTAAAAAATATAAATGGAGACAAATTAAAAATGAAATTCACTCAAGTTATTCACTTTTTTGTTGCATGTCTTGCGGGGGCTACTCAACTCGCCTTTGCTCAGACCGCTGCCAGTTATCCGAATAAGCCCATCAAAATTATTGTGTCGTTTACTGCGGGTGGAACGACCGATATTTTGGCTCGTGAAGTCGGAAATCAAATGAGTATTCGCTGGAAGGTTCCAGTCGTTGTTGAAAACAAACCTGGTGCTGCCGGGAATTTGGGTACTGAGATTGTTGGCCGTGCGGCGCCTGATGGCTACACTCTGCTTGCTAGCTCAATTGGCCCTATTTCTATCAATCCAACTTTGTTTGGAAACTTGCCGGTTAATCCGCAGAAGGCGCTTCAACCAGTTGCGCTTTTGGGAGATGTGCCAAATATATTAGTCGTTCCAGCCTCTAGCGGTATTAAGACCTGGAAAGAGTTGACTGCCTATTTAAAGGCTAATCCAGGCGCCATCAATTATGGTTCAACAGGTATTGGTACTACCGCACACCTGATTAGTTACTTCTTTGCTCAAAAGATGAATATGGAAGCTACTCATATTCCTTATAAAGGTGCCGAAGCTACTCGTGATTTGGTGGCGGGTCGTTTGCAATACATGTTTGCTACAGCGCCCTCCGTTATTCCGCTGATTAAAGCCGGACAACTGAATGCTATTGCCGTATCTTCTAAGAAGAGAATTTCTGCAATGCCTGATTTGCCAACTTTGGGTGAGTTGGGAATTGATATTGCAACGGGTGCTTGGTTTGGTTTCTTTGCCCCAGCGGGCACTGATCCTGCAATCATCAAAAAGCTAAATGAAACTACTCTAAGTATTTTGGAAGAGCCAGCAATTAAGCAAAAGCTTCTCGGTTTGGGCGCCGATCCTGTGCCGATGAATGTGGCGGAGTTCACTAAGTTTGTCCAGAATGACTATGCCTTGTGGATACCGATTGTGAAGGCTTCTGGAGCCAAACCAGAGTAACCATGACCCTCCTAGAAGAATTTGGGCAGTTTATTGAAGACTGCCAAGCTAAAACTTTCTCAAATGTCACTATGCATCATGCTCGTCGGGCTTTGCTCGATTGGCATGGGGCATTGATTGCTGGATCTAATACTGATGCAGCTAAGAGGTTAAGGCAAGCCTATATTGAAGAGTTGGGTGTTGGCAAATGTTCGGTTGCCGGAATCACGGAGAAAACTTTCTCACGTGCTGCAGCATTTATGAATGGAACGATCTCGCATATTTCAGAGTTCGATGACATCTTTCGCGATGGTGCTTACCATCCCGCTTGTCCAACTATCTCAGCAGCATTCGCTTTGGCAGAATCTCGCGGCGACTCGTTAGTGCGTCTTCTCGCTGCCATTATTGTGGGGTACGAGGTATCTACTCGCATCAGCAAGGTAATCCAACCAAGTCATTACGAATATTTCCATACGACTGGGACTGTCGGTGTTTTTGGTGCGGCAGCAGCTTGCTCCTATCTTTTGGGTTTAAATGCTACTCAATCTTGTAATACTTTAGCAACCGCAGGTACTTTTGCAAGTGGATTGCAGCAAGCTTTTAGATCGGATTCAATGACTAAGCCAATGCATCCCGGACATGCTGCCGAAGTGGGACTCAATGCTGCTTTAGTTGCCCAGGCGGGAATGACTGGCACCCCCGATTTGTTAGAGGGTGATGCCGGCTTTGGTGCTGCACTTTGTAAGAAGCCACGCTGGGATGAATTATTTGAGGACTTAGGCTTGAGTTGGAATATTGAGCAGATGACCTTTAAAAATCACGGCTGCTGTGGACATAATTTTCCCGCTATCGATGCAGTTGCGCACTTATTGGGTCAACATCCTATTGAGGCTCAAGATATCGCCCAAATTCGTGTTGGTGGATACAAGGCAACCAATGAGGTTTGTAAATACACTCATCCAAAAACGCCTTTTGAGGCTAAGTTCAGCCTGACTTACACGGTTTCTGCTCGCATTATTCTGGGTCGCGTGAGGGAGAAAGCCTTTTTGCCCGAGGCTTTAGGAAATCGAGAGATTGAGGCTTTGGAGGATAAGGTTGAGTTATTCATCGACCAAGAATGCGCGGATAAATTTCCAGTGCATCGTTCCGCTAAAGTAGAGATTGTGATGAGGGATGGCCTTGTATACAAACACCATCAACATACACGTCATGGTGATCCTGATGAACCTTTAACCGACCAAGAATTATTGGATAAATTCCTTGAGCTTGCTGAACCTAGAGTAGGTCTTTTAAAGGCGAAATCCTTATCGGACGCCTTATTAACGTCAACTCATGCCCCTGTTTCCGATTTGTCGAAAATTTGGGCTATCGCAAGCAAATAGTCCTTCGCTGATTAATGGTTAAATATACGTAAGTTAGTTACTCCAGCGAAATAAGGAAAAGGTATGAGTCAAGGTAGATTAGAGTTACCTTCATTGAAGAATAAAGTCACGCCAGAAGAGTGGAATGCTCGGGTTGACTTAGCGGCATGCTATCGCCTTATTGCCCATTATGGAATGTCCGACATGATGGCTAATCACATTACTATTAGAGTTCCTGGCGAAGACGATGCGTTCTTAACCAATCCTTATGGGATGATGTACGAGGAGATGTC
>JBJOJF010000214.1:0-5906 GCA_046046735.1 Pseudomonadota bacterium | reverse complement strand
GAACTGATTTTCCTCTTCCAAGAAGAGGTCGATGACATCGGGTGCAGCCACAATCCGAAATTCACGGGGATTGAATTGGCGATGTTCGCGCACAATCTCACGCAAAATCTCGTAGCAAATTGTTTGGGCAGTTTTGATCTCGCCCTTACCTTGGCAGGTAGAGCATGGCTCGCAGGTGATGTGGGCTAATGATTCTCTAGTTCTTTTGCGTGTCATCTCCACCAAACCCAATGAAGAAAATTCGCTCACCGAGGTGCGTGCATGATCACGCTCAAGATTACGCTTGAGTTCATGCAAGACGGATTCTTGATGTTCCTTGCTCAACATATCGATGAAGTCAATGATGATGATTCCGCCAAGGTTGCGCAGACGTAATTGACGTGCAATAGATTGAGCTGCTTCCAAGTTTGTTTTAAAAACGGTGTCATCCAAATTACGTGCGCCGACATAACTGCCAGTATTGACATCGATTGTGGTCATTGATTCGGTCTGATCAATCATTAGGTAGCCGCCAGACTTCAAATCCACTCTTCTACCAAGTGCTTTGTTGATCTCAGCATCGACATCAAATAAATCAAACAAAGCTCGCTCGCCGCGATGTAGTGTTAACTTATCTAAGAGGTTTGGCATATATAAGCTTGCAAAGCTTTTAAGCTTTTCAAAGTTCTCTGCTGAATCTACCCGAATCTTTGTAGTTTCCTCGCCTGCAACATCACGCAATACACGCTCCGCTAAACTCAGATCTTGATAGAGTAGGCTAGGGGCGGCTTTGTGATTGACTGCCTCACGAATTCTTTCCCAGGTGGTGCGCAAGTAGTGCATGTCATGCTGTAGTTCGGTATCACTGGCATCTTGTGCGCTTGTGCGCACAATAATCCCGCCTTTTTCATCTGCTGGCATGAGACCAGCTAAACGCGCTTTAATTGCTTCACGCTCTTCTGGTTTGTCAATTCTTTGGGATACGCCAATATATTTCTCAGTAGCTGCATCTGTACCAGCCGGCGGGAGGTAAACCAGGTTGCGTCCAGCAATACTCAGTTGGGTTGTTAGTCGAGCCCCTTTGGTTCCGAGGGGATCTTTCAACACCTGAACTAAAACGTTTTGACCTTCGAAGAGTAGCTTTTCAATCTGGGCTTGCGGATTATTTTGGGTGATGTCGGCAACGTGCATAAAGGCAGTGCGCTCAAGACCAATTTCAATAAAAGCCGATTGCATGCCAGGTAATACGCGTACTACTTTGGCGAGGTAAATATTCCCAACAATTCCGCGTTGGCGAGTACGTTCAATTTGGAGCTCTTGAACAGCGCCTTGCTGAATGAGTGCTACCCGTGTCTCTTGCGGGGTAATGTTGATGAGAATTTCTTCATTCATATGCGGGCAACTTTAGCGAAATCCAATAATTGGCTAACTTCGAAAATGGGTAAGCCCATGATACCGCTATAGCTACCTTTGATTGAGGGAATAAATGCTCCCCCTAGACCCTGAATGCCATAGGCTCCGGCCTTTCCAAATGGTTCACCGCTCTCAATATAGGCGCTAATTTGAGCTTTTGAGAGATTGGCAAATTCCACCTCAGAAATCTGCACTAGGTGAAGCGGGGTCTCTTTGGGATCAACGGTCAGAACTAGAGCGGTGAGGACTTCATGAGTCTGGCCGCTCAGCATATTGAGAATGCGTTCCGCATCCTTCGCATCGGTTGGTTTCCCTAGGATTTCACCATCAGGATGATTGGGTAGGCTAACCGTGGTGTCAGCACACAAAATAGGAGCCCATGGTTTTCCGCTTGCTTGCCACCTGCTTAACGCAATGGCACTCTTCGCAAAAGTGACACGTTGAACGTAATCACGCGCCTTTTCATTATCTAAGGGCACTTCAATACTTTCAGTATCTTCGCCCGCTGGGGCAATCAGTAATTCAAATGCAACACCGATTTGTTTTAGTAGTTCTTGTCGACGTGGACTTTGGGAGGCGAGATAAATGTAAGGAAACATGAATTGCTTACTCGCGGTGGTAGGGGTGGCCCTGCAAAATAGTCCAAGCGCGATAGAGTTGTTCCACCAATAGGACTCTTGCCATCGCGTGTGGGAGTGTCAGGCTCGATAACCGCCACATCGCCTGCGCTTGCTCTTTTAGGCTTGGGTCAAGACCATCTGCACCACCGATCAGAAAGGTGATATCAAAGCCTTCCTGACGCCAATGAGCTAGTTGTGTAGCGAGATTTTGTGTAGTTTGATCTTTGCCACGCTCATCAAGTGCAATCACGCGCGACCCCTTTGGGATGGCAGCAGCAATTTTGATAGCTTCTTTGGCGGGCGTGAGATCGGGCTTAATTTCTTTGATATCGATACTGCAATCTGCCGGCATTCGTTTGACGTAATCATGGGTAGCTGTAGCAACCCAATCTGGCATCTTATGCCCAACAGAAACAATAGTTAAGCGCATACCAAGGAATTACTCTTCGTCATCCTCGGATTCGCTAGCCTTAACCAAGCCTTTATCTGCAGCTAATTTCACGCGAACAGGTTTTGCTCCCCACATTCCCTCTAGTTGATAGTAGGCGCGTAAAGCGGGTTGCAAGATATGCACAACAATGTCGCCACAATCTACCAATACCCATTCGCCAGTTTCGAGACCTTCAACGGAGATGACTTCGCCACCCTTGGTGTTGACTGCTTCTTTGACAGACATTGCCAACGAGCGGGTTTGGCGATTGCTTGAGCCAGTTGCAATAACAACGCGATCAAATAATTCGCTGAGCTTAGTGGTGTCATATACGCGAATGTCTTGCGCCTTGACATCCTCTAAGGCGTCAATCACAACACGCTGTAATTTTTTTAAGTCCATAGTTTCTTTGCTGTCTTTTAAGATATTTCGTAATTAGGGGTGATCTTAGCTTGATTACTTGTATAAGCCCAGATTTGTGATGATTTCTAGAGCATGAGAGGGTATTTGTTCGGATGCAATGACATCTCGAGAGGGGCTTCTCAGCTGATTTCGTAGATTGGTTGAGGAAAGGTCTATTGCCAGACTCTTATCTAGGTATATGCGGCCAAATAGACTGTTTTCAAGGGTATTCACATCAGAACATTGATGTTTCCTTATGAGTTCAGTCAATTCAGGGGAAATATCTGCAGATAAGTCATGGTGAGGTCTGCTGGCTACAGCGAAATTCACGTAGTTCAGCAATTGGTCCCAAGAATTCCATGTGGGGAGATTGATTAGTGAATCAGCCCCCATGAGCCATATCAGGTTTGCTTGAGGACCAAAGCGCTCTCTTAGGGCTTTTGCAGTATCAATTGCATAACTGGGACCAGCACGATCAACCTCAATGCGATCGATGCCAATTTGAGTGGGAATATTGAGGTAAAGAAAAGCTCTCGCCAAATCAATGCCAGCAGCCTCGGTGAGGCGAAAGCGAACCTCTGCCGAGGTAATGAGTGCGCTTTTTTGCCAAGGTTCACCACTGGGGATGAGCAAGAGTGCATCTAGCTGCAAGGTCTTTGCAAAATGCGTAGCTAGCTTAAGGTGACCTAGGTGAGGGGGATCAAAGGTCCCGCCTAAGATGCCAATTTTTTTTGGGGCGTTCAAATGAGGCGATGCCAAGTTAAGCTAGCCAATCACGTGGCTTGAGATAGTGATCGTAAAGTTTTGCTTCTGGGGTGCCTGGCTTTGGTTCCCAGTTGTACCACCACTGAACGACTGGGGGCATTGACATCAAGATAGATTCAGTGCGACCGCCTGAGTGCAGTCCAAAGATAGTGCCACGATCAAAAATAAGGTTGTATTCAACATAGCGGCCACGACGATATTCTTGAAATGCTTTTTCTTCGGGTGTAAACATGTCTTTATAGCGACGTTCTACGATTGGAAGGTAGGCATTAATAAAGGCATCACCAACAGCGCGAGTCATCGCAAAGCTTTGCTCAAACCCAAGACTATTGAAGTCATCAAAGAAAACACCACCAATGCCGCGAGGCTCTTCACGGTGTTTTAAATAAAAATACTCGTCACACCATTTTTTAAAACGTGGGTAGAGATCTTCGCCAAATGGATCCAAGGCATCCTTGGCAGTTTGATGAAAATGTCTGCAGTCTTCATCTACGCCGTAATAAGGCGTGAGATCAAAGCCGCCACCAAACCACCATACCGGTTCTTTATCCGGCGCTTGCGCAATAAAGCAGCGCACATTCATATGGGTAGTTGGCACCTTGGGATTGTTTGGATGAAAAACCAAAGAGACGCCCATCGCCTCAAAGCTGCGCCCAGCAACCTCTGGACGATGGTGGGATGCTGAAGGGGGCATCTGATCGCCACGCACATGCGAAAAGCCAACGCCACCTTTTTCCAGAATATTGCCGCCAGCTAAGATGCAAGTGCGCCCATAACCTTTAAGCTTGCTGTCTTCCGGCTTATCCCAAGCGTCAACAGTAAATGCCTTGCCATCTAAAGCGCTCATCGCAGTAGTGATGCGCTCTTGCAATCCCAAGAAATACGCTTTCAAGGCATCAATATCAATTTGCGTGTGCTGGGAGTGTGGATTATTGGTCAAAAGTGAAAGACTCTTTAGAGAATTTATTTAACGGCACGATAGCCAATATCTTTGCGATATTGCATGCCATCAAATTGAATCTGAGAAATTGCCTCATAGGCTTTTTGTTGCGCACCGCGAACCGTGTCAGCAAGACCAACTACGCACATGACGCGTCCACCCGAAGTGAGCAACTTGCCGTCTTGCAACTTGGTGCCCGCATGAAAAGTGAGTTGATCTTCGGTATCGGCTGGGATGCCGGTAATCACATCTCCATTGCGTGGAGTGTCTGGATAGTTGTGTGCAGCAAGCACCACTCCCAAAGCGGTACGACGATCCCAATCTAATTCGATCTCATTAAGCTTGCCATCTACTGCGTGATCTAGTGCTTCAACCAAATCGCTTCGTAAGCGCGCCATGATGGGTTGTGTTTCTGGGTCACCCATGCGGCAGTTAAATTCAAGGGTCTTAATTTTCCCGTCTGGAGCAATCATTAATCCTGCATACAAGAAGCCGGTGTAAGGAATGCCATCTGCCTCCATGCCTTTTACAGTAGGCATGATTACTTCTCGTAATGCGCGTGCATGAATTTCAGGGGTAACTACTGGTGCTGGTGAGTAAGCACCCATGCCGCCGGTGTTGGGTCCTTGATCGGCATCGAGTAAGCGCTTGTGGTCTTGGCTGGTGGCTAACGCCAATACATTTTTACCATCAACCAAAACAATGAAGCTAGCCTCTTCACCCGTGAGGAATTCTTCGATCACTACTCGCGCACCAGCATTACCTAATTTATTGTCGGCGAGCATCATATCCACTGCTGCATGCGCTTCTTCGAGACTCATGGCTACTACTACACCTTTACCAGCAGCAAGGCCATCCGCTTTAATAACAATCGGCGCACCTTTGGCGTCAATATAGGCGTGTGCCTCTAAAGCATTGGAGAAAGTTTGATAGTCAGCAGTTGGAATACCGTGGCGCTTCATAAATGCTTTAGAGAAATCCTTGGATGACTCCAGTTGAGCGGCCAATTGTGTAGGTCCAAAAATACGTAAACCATTGTTACGGAATACATCAACGATGCCGGCTGCTAATGGCGCTTCTGGGCCCACCACTGTTAAATGAATTTTCTCTCTCTTAGCAAAGTCAGCTAATTCTTGTAGATCAGAGATTGGCAGATTTTCAATGCCAGCCGCAGCTTGTTTTGCAGTGGCAGTACCGCCATTGCCAGGTGCCACATAGACTGTTTGTACTTGAGGGGACTGCGCTAACTTCCAAGCAAGTGCATGTTCACGACCACCGGATCCAACTAAAAGAATTTTCATAGCGAGCTAATTGATGTAAAGGGGTAAAAAATAATTGAGTAAATTCGTGCTTAAAG
>JBJOJF010000213.1:0-3993 GCA_046046735.1 Pseudomonadota bacterium | reverse complement strand
TAGAAGCCCTTACTGCAATGGGAATTAATAAGCCCTTACTGCAATTAGGTTTACCCGATGTTTTTGTGGAGCACGGTGATTACAAGCTCTTAATGAGCAAGTGTGGCTTGGATTCTGAAGGAATTGCAAAAGCCATTGCGGAGCGATTCCCAGCGGTAATTTCTGCAAAACTGGCATTAAATCCGGTGGTCGCAGGCAAATAAGTCATTTTTGCCTGAAAATAGAGCTATGAACGATATCAACACGGCCTTTCTTAAACCGCAATCGATGCCAGACGTGCAGTCATCACATGACGAGCGCGCATTGCCGATTGAGCAAGTTGGTATTCGTGGTGTACGTCACCCATTAATTATTCGCACTAAGTCTGGCGATATGCCGGCCGTTGGAAACTTTGATATGGATGTCTCTTTGCCGGCCCATGTCAAAGGAACGCATATGTCGCGTTTCATTGCCTTGTTGCAAGAGCAAAAGAGCGCAATCGACAGCGCTACAGTAGTGGCGATGGCTAAAGAGATGTTGCCATTGCTTAATGCTACTGAGGGGCGTATTCAATTCACCTATACACATTTCGTTAAAAAAGCAGCGCCAGTTTCTGGTGTGGAAAGCTTGATGGATTACGAGGTGACCTGGATGGCTAAAGCCAAGCAAAATACCGCTGGCGAAATTGATGTAGAACTCAACCTTCGTGCCTTAGTACCAGTGATGAGCTTATGTCCTTGCTCAAAAGAAATTTCTGAGTACGGTGCTCACAATCAACGCTCTCATGTCACGATGTCAGTGACACTAGATCCGCAAACCAAAATGACGGTTGAAGATTTGGTGGAAGCCGCTGAGAGCCAGGCCTCAAGTGAGTTATGGGGCTTGCTTAAGCGCCCCGATGAGAAATGGGTTACTGAGCGTGCTTATGACAATCCAAAGTTTGTAGAGGACTTGGTGCGTGACGTTGCTGGTCAGCTCAAAGAGGACAAACGTATTTTGTCCTTAGTAGTGGAGGCTGAAAACTTTGAGTCCATTCACAACCATAGCGCTTACGCCAAAATTAGTCTGACTAAGTAATCAACTCAGCAACAAGCTAAGCAAGATTGTTGCTTGCTAAATCCCAACGGGGTTTTACATCAAAAGCACCAGATGTTGTTGAGCCATTATTTTCGGCAAGCATCCGAAGTGCTCCAGCAAACGCAATCATCACGCCGTTGTCAGTGCAAAGATTTACTGGCGGATAGTGCACCTCAAATCGATTCTTGGCGGCACTGGCATTTAATGCTGAGCGCAATTGCAAATTCGCTCCCACACCACCAGCAAGTACGAGATGTTTGCAGCCCGTCTGCTTAAGCGCTTTTTCTGATTTGCTCACCAACACGGCTACTAATGAATCCACAAATGCTCTGGCTAAGTCAGCATGAAATGTTTCAATTTCTGCTGGATCCGTCACACCAAGTTCTGCAAACTTTTTGACTTGATTGAGAACGGCCGTTTTTAGTCCAGAGAAAGAAAAGTCCAAATCTCCTGAGTGCAGCATCGGTTTGGGTAGCTCAAAGCGACCAGGTTGACCTTTTTCCGCTAACTTAGAAATGGCTGCACCCCCTGGGTAGTCCAGACCAAGCAATTTGGCGGTTTTATCAAAGGCCTCGCCCGCAGCATCATCCAAGGTTTCCCCCAAAAGTTGGTACTTGCCAACCCCGCTGACCAGCATTAGCTGGGTGTGCCCTCCAGAAACCAATAGGGCGATAAAAGGAAATTCCGGTACCGAGGCGCCTAAAAGTGGGGACAGTAGGTGACCTTCCAGGTGATGCACCCCAATGGATGGCAAATGAAGGCCTTGGGCGAGGGATTTGGCAAAAGCACTGCCCACAAGCAAGGCTCCAGCCAAGCCAGGGCCCTGGGTGTAGGCAACGGCGTCAATATCCTTCAATTGCAGGCCTGCTTCACGCAATGCCTCGTCTAGGAGGGGTAAAACCCGCCGAATATGGTCTCTAGAGGCCAATTCTGGGACTACACCGCCATATTCTTGATGCATGGCGATCTGGGAGTGCAAAGCTTGCCCCAAGATGCCCTGGTGGGCTGGGGCGTGGTTTTCCCAGGGGGTGGTGTTGTATAAAGCCACCCCGGTCTCGTCACATGAAGTTTCTATCCCTAAAACAATCATTTTTGGCTTGGTCGTGCTAGAATCCGTGATTCAGTTAATTTTTCGATATTTTTCGAGCATATACGAGTTAAACAAGTATGACTACAGTCCGCCTCCGTGAGAACGAACCATTTGAAGTGGCATTGCGCCGTTTCAAGCGCACCATTGAAAAAAATGGTCTTTTGACAGATTTGCGTGCCCGCGAATTTTACGAGAAGCCAACGGCTGAACGTAAGCGCAAGAAGGCAGCCGCTGCTAAACGCCACTACAAGCGTATCCGCAGCCAAATGTTGCCTAAGAAGCTTTACTAATCGAATTTAAAAGCTCTCCTCACCGAGAGGCTTTGAAACCCGCTGACGGTGAAACGCAGCGGGTTTTTGCTTTTTAATCTTTAGAAATATTCAACATCAGGAATATCGCCATGAGTCTGAAAGATCAAATTACCGAAGATATGAAAAATGCCATGCGCGCCAAAGAAGTGGCTCGCTTAGGAACTATCCGTCTTTTATTGGCAGCTATCAAGCAGCGCGAAGTGGATGAACGCATTGTGATGGATGATGCTAGCGTGATCTCTACCGTTGAGAAAATGATTAAGCAGCGTAAAGACTCTATCTCCCAGTTTGAAAAAGCAGGTCGCGATGATTTGGTTGCGATTGAAGCTGCTGAGATGGTGATCTTGCAAGCTTATTTACCAGCACAAATGTCTGATGCTGAGGTGGAAGCTGCTGTTGCTGCTGCTGTGACATCTACTGGTGCTGCTGGTCCTCAGGATATGGGCAAAGTGATTGGCGTACTGAAGGGCCAGTTAGCTGGTAAGGCTGATATGGGTAAAGTCTCTGGCTTGGTCAAAGCTGCTCTCGCAAAGTAATTGAAGAACACCGTAAACAGTTTCATACTGCTTCCATGGCGCTCATTCCACAATCCTTCATTGCCGATCTATTAAATCGGGTCGACATCGTTGATGTGGTTGGGCAGCATGTCAAACTAAAAAAAGCGGGCGCGAACTATCAAGGTTTGTGCCCCTTTCATTCAGAGAAGTCTCCCTCTTTTTCCGTTTCACCAACCAAGCAGTTCTATCACTGCTTTGGTTGTGGTGCACATGGATCGGCAATTAGTTTTCTGATGGAGTATTCCGGGCTCGGCTATGTCGATGCTATCGAAGACTTGGCACGTTCTGCTGGCTTGGATGTGCCACGTGAAGAGCGCACTGCAAATGACATCGCCCGACAGCAGCAGACTATGGCTCTGAGCGAGGTGATGAGTTCCGCAGCTGATTGGTATCGCCAGCAACTGAAAGGTGCGCCTCGTGCAGTTGAATATCTCAAAGGTCGCGGCCTCACTGGGGAGATTGCTAAACGCTATGCGCTCGGTTATGCACCCGATGGCTGGCAAGGGCTAGAGGCTGTCTTTGGTACCTATTCAAATGATGAGGTTGCGAAGACTTTATTAGAGGGTGGCTTACTGATTCAGAGTGAGCAAGGTAGCGATAACGCAAATGCAAATCAAACAGCTCGACGCTACGATCGCTTTCGTGATCGCATTATGTTTCCGATTCGCAATCCCAAAGGTCAGACTATTGGTTTTGGTGGACGAATATTGGATCAAGGTGAACCGAAGTATTTAAATTCTCCTGAGACACCACTATTCTCAAAAGGAAATACGCTTTACGGTTTGTTTGAAGCAAGGCAAGCCATACGTGCACAAGAGTATGTCTTGGTGTGCGAAGGGTATATGGACGTTGTTGCGCTCGCGCAATTGGGCTTTCCTAACGCCGTAGCGACACTAGGTACAGCATGTACCGCTAATCATGTGCGGATGTTATTGCGTCAAACGGATAAGGTGGTCTTTTCATTTGATGGCGACTCTGC
>JBJOJF010000212.1:0-2777 GCA_046046735.1 Pseudomonadota bacterium | reverse complement strand
GAAGTAAAATCACGCCGCCTTACTGAAGTTAACTCTATCCTTGAAGATCCCACCATTTGGGATGATCAAAAAAAAGCACAAGCATTAGGCAAAGAAAAGAAATTGCTCGATGGCGTTGTTGCCACCCTTACCGATTTAAATTCCAACATCACTGGCGCCATTGAATTATTTGATATGGCAAAAGAAGAAAGTGATTTTGAAACTATTGCCGCGATCGAACAGGATGTCGAGAGCTATAGCAAAGTTATCCATGATTTAGAGTTCCGTCGCATGTTCCACAACGAGATGGACTCATGCAACTGCTTTATTGACATACAAGCAGGCGCCGGTGGCACAGAGGCATGCGACTGGGCAAGCATACTGCTTCGTCAGTACCTCAAATACTGCGAACGCAAGGGCTATAAAACAGAAATGTTAGAAGAGTCTGACGGAGATGTTGCCGGTATTAAGAGTGCAACTATCAAAGTGGATGGTGAATATGCTTATGGCCACCTTCGCTCAGAAACAGGTGTGCATCGCCTCGTGCGGAAGTCACCATTTGACTCCTCCAATGGTCGCCACACCTCTTTTGCCAGCATTTACGTCTATCCAGAGATCGATGATTCGATTGAGATTGATGTTAATCCTGCAGATATTCGAACCGATACCTATCGCGCCTCTGGTGCCGGTGGTCAACATATTAATAAAACCGACTCCGCTGTGCGCTTGACCCATATTCCAACTGGAATCGTTGTGCAATGCCAGAACGATCGCAGCCAACACCGCAATAGAGCTGAAGCAATGAGCATGTTGAAATCGCGCCTATACGAACACGAGATGCAAAAACGTCGTGCCGAGCAAGACAAACTTGAGGCGAGCAAAACTGATGTGGGCTGGGGTCACCAAATCCGTTCCTACGTACTGGATCAAAGCCGCATTAAAGACTTACGTACCAACGTTGAGATCTCCAATACACAAAAGGTATTGGATGGAGATCTGGATGCATTTATTGAAGCAAGCCTAAAGCAAGGCGTTTGATTCACTACCCCTATTACAGCTATTAATACTCCTTATGAACGATAAAGCCACCCAATCTCCCGCCACTGAAGCTGTTGATGAAAATCACATCATCGCTGAGCGCCGTGAAAAACTAGCCAAGCTACGTGAAGGCGGAGTCGCATTTCCAAATGACTTCGTACCCACCCACTTAGCTGCAGATCTTCATACCCACTATGACAGCCTAACTAAAGAAGAATTAGCTGCCAAAAAAGTACATGTCAAGGTAGCTGGTCGTATGGTGCTTAAGCGCGTTATGGGCAAGGCTAGCTTTGCCACCATCCAAGATCGCAGTGGTCAGATTCAGTTTTATATCAATGACGAAATTAGCGGTGCAGATACGCATGGCGCTTTCAAACACTGGGATATGGGTGACTTCATCTCTGCTGAAGGCAATCTATTCAAAACCAACAAGGGTGAACTCTCAGTTGAATGTAGCAATCTACGTCTCCTAAGCAAATCTCTGCGCCCATTGCCAGATAAATTTCATGGCCTATCTGATCTTGAGACTAAATATCGTCAGCGCTATGTTGATCTGATCGTTAATCCAGAAAGTCGCAACACCTTTAGAGCGCGCAGTAATACGATTGCCTCTTTGCGTCGCCACATGCTGGATGCTGACTTCATGGAAGTTGAAACACCGATGCTTCACCCGATTCCTGGTGGCGCCACTGCTAAGCCATTTATTACGCACCACAATGCATTAGACATGCAAATGTTCTTACGCATTGCACCCGAACTCTATCTCAAGCGCTTGGTGGTGGGTGGCTTTGAACGTGTGTTTGAAATTAACCGCAACTTCCGCAACGAAGGGGTTAGCCCGCGCCATAATCCAGAATTTACAATGATGGAATTCTATGCAGCCTATACAGACTACCGCTGGCTGATGGATTTCACTGAGAATTTGATTCGTGCCGCTGCAATGGACGCGCAAGGTACTGCGGTGTTGACACATCAAGGTCGTGAACTCGATCTGAGCAAGCCTTTCCAACGCTTGACGATTACTGAAGCCATCCTGAAATACTGCGGTCAATCGAATAAAAGCTATGAGGCAGCTCAATTAGAGGATGCTGCATTCATTCGAACCGAATTGAAAAAGGGCGGCGAAAATCCAGATTCCCCAACCCTCAAGAATGCCGGCATTGGTGCACTGCAATTAGCCTTATTTGAGTTGGTGGCTGAGTCACATCTTTGGGAGCCAACTTACATCATTGATTACCCAATTGAAGTTAGCCCTCTTGCCCGCGAATCGGATACTCGCCCTGGCATTACAGAGCGCTTTGAATTGTTTATCACTGGCCGTGAAATTGCTAACGGCTTCTCCGAGTTAAATGACGCAGAAGATCAAGCCAATCGTTTCCGCAAACAGGTTGAGCAAAAAGAAGCTGGTGATGAAGAGGCGATGTACTTTGACCATGATTTCATTCGTGCGCTGGAATACGGCATGCCTCCAACCGGCGGTTGCGGTATTGGAATTGATCGTCTCGTGATGTTACTGACTGATGCGCCAAATATCCGTGACGTGATTCTATTCCCGCACCTACGTCGCGAAGAAGAGTAAAAAGTTAGGTCTTTAGCAATGCAAAAAGCCGCAGAATTGAACTTCTGCGGCTTTTTTATTTTTATCACTTAGAGAAAATTAGCTGGCTGGATAGAGCTTCGCGTTCTCACTGTCCGTCACGGTCACATGTACCGGTATACCCAGACTCACGCTTGAAGACACAGTGCAGAAGTCTTGGAAC
>JBJOJF010000211.1:0-4522 GCA_046046735.1 Pseudomonadota bacterium | reverse complement strand
TGCCCCAGCCGATATTAAGGCGGCCTTAGATAACAACGGCCTTAAACTTGTTTTGCATAACTTTCCTCCGGGTGATTGGGATGCTGGGGAGCGGGGGATCGCGTGTCATCCAGATCGCGTTAGCGAATTTCGATCTGGTGTTGCCAAAGCTATTGAGTATGCGTCTATCCTAGGCGTGCCTCAACTTAACTGCCTTGTAGGCAAAACCCCTCAAGATGCAGATCCATTGTTGGTTCACGATACTTTGGTAAGTAATTTACAGTTTGCTACTAGCGAACTCAAGAAGGTGGGTCTGAAACTTCTTATCGAGCCAATCAATACCTTTGATATTCCGGGTTTTTATCTCTCTAAGACGGAGCAGGGAATTAATTTGTTGGATTTGGTGGGGGCAGATAACGCCTTTTTGCAATATGACATTTATCATGCGCAGCGGATGGAAGGTGAGTTAGCTAACACAATCAAAAAGTATATTGACCGAATTGGGCATCTTCAGATAGCTGATAATCCCGGTCGAAATGAGCCTGGAACTGGAGAGATCAACTACAGTTATCTCTTTGCACTTTTAGATAGTCTTGGTTATGACGGTTATATTGGTTGCGAATATAAACCATTAAAAACTACCGAAGCTGGATTGGGTTGGATGGCACAGTACGAGTAGTCTTTCAACTTACATCTGCTACAGAGCAAAGAATTTCAAATAGGAACTGTTATGAAACCATTATCAATTGGCTTTATTGGACTTGGAATTATGGGCGCCCCAATGGCTGGGCACTTAGTGGCTGCTGGCCACACGGTTTATGTCAACACCCGAAGTAAGGTTCCTGGTGAACTCCTAAATAGTGCTGCTGTTGTCTGCTCTAATCCGGGAGAGGTAGCAAGTAAAGCAGAAATCATCATCACAATGGTTCCTGATACTCCCGATGTGGAGAAGGTACTTTTTGGAGAGGGTGGCGTTGCTTCATCCCTTAGTAAGGGAAAGATTGTTATTGATATGAGTTCAATCTCTCCGATTGCCACTAAAGAGTTTGCAAGAAAAATTAATGAATTGGGTTGCGAGTATATTGACGCGCCAGTATCTGGCGGTCAGCTTGGCGCTAAGGGAGCCACTCTTACAATCATGGTCGGGGGTAATGGGGCAACTTTTGAGAAGGTTAAGCCCGTGTTAGAGCTCATGGGTAAAAATATTACGCTTGTGGGTGCAAATGGAGCTGGTCAGGTAACGAAGGTAGCTAATCAAATTATTGTTGCACTGAATATTGAGGCGGTAGCTGAGGCGCTAGTTTTTGCAGCCAAGGCTGGGGCTGACCCTGCCAAGGTCCGCGAAGCTCTAATGGGTGGGTTTGCAAGCTCAAAGATCCTAGAGGTGCATGGTGAGCGCATGATCAAGCGCACTTTTGATCCCGGATTTAGGATTGAGCTTCACCAGAAGGACTTGAATCTTGCCTTATCCAGTGCCAAAGCGTTGGGTGTATCGCTTCCTAATACAGCGACTGCACAAGAGCTCTTTAACTCATGTTCTGCCTATGGTGGTAAGGCCTGGGATCATTCCGCCATGGTTAAGGCATTAGAGAAAATGGCTAACTTTGAGATAGCGAAGGCCTAGCAATGAAAAAAACCTTATTGGTTTACCTTCATGGCTTTAGATCATCTCCAAATTCGACCAAAGCAGTTATGACTGGTGATGAAGTGAAGACATTATCTACGGTTGAGCATATTTATGAATGGTACTGTCCTCAACTTCTTGCATCTCCACAAGAAAGTATAGAGATGGTTACCAATTTCATTGATCGTAGTGATGCAGACAGCATCATTGTTATTGGCTCCTCTTTGGGTGGTTTTTATGCCAATTACTTGGGGGAAAAATATCAGTGCAAGGCTATTGCATTGAATCCTGCAGTCTATGCAGCAAGAGAGCTAGAACCTCATGTTGGATTGATGACTGCTTATGACAGTGATGAACCATTTGACTTTAAAGCGCAATACATAGATGAATTGAGGGCATTACAAGTTAACAAGATTGATCAGCCTGAGCGTTATTTTTTAATTGCTGCAAAGGGTGATGAGTTACTAGATTGGAAGGAAATGGTTTCCTTCTACTCTGGTGCAAAACAATTAATTCTTGAAGGTAGCGATCATGCGATCTCAGATTATGCTGAGCATCTTCCCAGGGTAATTGAATTTATAAAACAGTGAAGTAGTGCTTAAGAATAATCCCTCAATCATCTCACCATGCTAATTCATAAGAGATCTTTATGGATTTTAGGGGTCGCACTCTTTATATCTTTACTTGGGCATCTACTTCTTTTTTTTGGCCTCCCGTTTTTTTCTTTTTCAGCTGCACCTCCATTGGCTGAAGACTTAATCATTAAAACTGATTTAAGAGTTGAGCCCCCCAAAAAAATCCAGATGGTTGCCGCTCAAAAGAAGAAGTCCTCGCCTCAAAAATCGAACTCTGTCACTGCTGATGCCCCATCAAATTCAGATCAAGAGGGTTCTGGAAAGCAGGGTGCCCTTGGAGACCAATCCGGGCTTGCATTCCGGCTTCCCGAGTCGGGAACCTATTTTTTTGATGCTTATGTAGATGGACAGCTCTATCAAACAGCCCAACTAGATTGGATTGCGGAGGGTAATAACTATCGCCTCTATATCAATATCCCTTACGCAGTTGTTGGCCCTTTTATTTTTGAGTCCCGCGGCTCTGTAGATGCCTATGGAATTGCTCCATCAATTTATTGGACCCAACGCGGGACAAAGGCACCGCGTTATTCTCGTTTTGACCGTGATGCAACTGGAGCAGGGAAGATGTACTTCTCTGAAAAACCAGAATTTACTCCAGACCTACTGCCCGGCACCCAAGATCGATTTAGTTTGATGTTTCAGCTTGCCTCTTTGCTAAATGGGAGCGATAAGATTGATGAGGCAGGTTCTATTAGAGCCTTGCCGGTCGTTGATTACAACACTCTCGAGATGTGGCAATTTAAGAGTTATGGTCAAGTGGAGTCTGAGGATATTCCCAGTCTCGGCAAGTCTCTTAATCGGCATTACGCATTAATGCAGCGAGAAAATGACCCATATAAGCGTCAGGTTGATATTTGGCTCGCGAGGGATCTAGATTGGCTCCCAGGAAGAATGCGCTCTCTTGAGTCTAATGGACGGGTTTTAGAGCTGGTATTTAAGCAAAGGGCGCCGATTGATAAGTCCAGGCTAATTGATTAGATTAAAAGCCGTAAATCTCTACTTTTAGAAGCCGGAGCCTGATTTGGGGTCTTGATTTGACCTGTTTACCAAGGACCCCATCATGGAATACAGCGCCGCTCCAGACATTGAAACCGCAAAGATGCCTGTAAACGAAATAATAATGGGCAATATTCTCCATCGTTCCGCAAGCACATAGTCGCCGTATCCCACTGTGGTGTACATTTCCCCGGCAAAGTAGAACGTTTGGGGATTGGTAGGGAACACCTGAAGAGCAACGCATATGTATGCCCAGGCAACTATTTCAGTCAAGTGGCTGGCAATAATGAAAAGAATTGCGATGAAATAAGACAGGAAGTTTGCCCCATACACCTTTTTGTATTGAAGCTTTCCATCAAGCCAGTGAAATGCACTAGCAATCATAAGAACTGCGACACCATGAAGTGTGAGCATAAAACATGCCAAAACCAATACAAACCAAATATCACCAGAACCCATATCTGTATTGATTTGGGAAATCAATGTGCCAAAACTAGGGAGGTTATGTAGACCTGGAAGCTTGTCTATTAAGTTGCTGGGGTTCATGGCTTATTGACTTAGGGGTTCATGAATATCTTGTTTGACATAATAATGATTATACGCAGATAGTAGTTAAGGAGATTTTGTAGGATCCGGCTTAATTGCACTTTTGTAGGTCTGTTTATATAGCTTCTGCCACCGTGATCTCAAGCCTTCATTAATAGCCGGCTTGTTGTATATCTCCGCAATATCAATAGCCGAGATCCCTTCAGCATTTCGTAATTGCAAATCAGCGCCTTTATCTAACAAGAGTTTGACTAACAATTCATTCCCAGATTGCACGGCCATCATGAGCGGCGTTGTGCCGCCGAGACTTAGCGCATTGACGTTAGCGCCATTGGCAATCAGAAAGCTTGCTACATCTAAATGACCCTTAGCGCAGGCGTAATGCAACGGTGTCCAGCCTATATGATCAATTTGAGCCTTATTGTTTATCACAAGGGTTTTGACTATAGGCATTTCGCCATTAATAGATGCCATCATTAAGGGCGTTTCCCCTAATTTATTGGAGATGTCTACATCAATTTCCTTGCTGGCTAACAGTAGCTCAACAACCTGATAGGAATGATCTTTGATAGCCAATACCAGCATCGGATTGCCTTTTTCATCCACAGTATTTGGTGAAATTCCCTGCTTAATCAGTGATTTAACTGTGCTCACATCATCAAACTTGGTGGCTTTTACGAAAGCTTCTCTTTGTGCCTCAGACTGTGCGTAAACCGGCTGGTTAGCGTGCATGATGCATACA
>JBJOJF010000210.1:0-5253 GCA_046046735.1 Pseudomonadota bacterium | reverse complement strand
CCTTGAAGGAACACCGATCTGACGTGTATTTCAGCTCCCCGGCTCTTTAGCAATTCCAAGCATCCTCTTTGCAGCATACGTTGATCAAATACGTTTAACGGCAATTGAACCAAATCCGGATTGAACACCTTTAATACAGAATCAACTTGACTACTATCGTATACAGACACCCCAATCTTTTGGATCAATCCTTCTTTCTTTAAGTTAACCATCTGCGCTACAAGTTTCTCTCCATCAGGAATCAAGAGATTATCAGCGTGATGAATCAGGAGTCCATAGACCTTTTTAACGCTTAATAGATTGAGAGAGCGATAGAAAGTCTCACTGAGCAAATCAATTTCAGAAGTAGTTATACGTTGGCAGGAATAACTTGGTGTTTTTGTTATTACTTTGAAACCATCAAGATTGTTTTCACCCAACACCGCTTCAGATTTTCCGTATAACGAGGCGGTATCTAAAACCTCTATGCCGTGGTAGCGCGCTGCAGTAAGCAGCTTTGTTACGGCGTCTGGTAAGGTGATGCCATGCTGGTTGGCGATACCATATGGCAGGCCCCATTGCACGGTACCCAAGCCAAGCTTTTTTATACCTGTCATGCTGCAAGCGCCCGGCGTAAAGACTGCACAACAAAATCTTGTTGCTCGGACGTTAGCCCTGGATACATGGGTATGGTAATAGCCTCTGAATAGTACTGCTCTGCTTCAGGGCAATAACCTGCCTCGAAACCCATCCTTTCGTAGTAGGGCTGGCGGTAGACGGGGATGTAATGCACATTCACTCCGACGTCTGCTGCATAAAATGCGTTGTAGATCTGGCGTTGCGTCTTATTTATTTCTGCCAACTTCAAACGAATAACATAAAGGTGAAAGCCAGAATAGCTGTCCGCATGTTGCCAAGGCGTTACCACTGGTAAATCAGCAAGCAGCAAATCGTAGCGCTTGGCAATTTCGTGACGTTGGTTAACAAACAAATCAAGCCGTTGCATCTGACTGAGCCCCAATGCTGCTTGCAGGTCGGTCATTCGGTAGTTAAAGCCCAAGTCGATCTGCTGGTAATTCCAAATTTCGTGTTCAGGGCGAGCGGACATGTCTTTTTTGGAACTGCTAATTCCGTGACTTCGCAACAAGCGCATGCGGTTTGCCAACGCCGGATCATTGGTCACTGCCATTCCACCTTCACCGGAAGTAATGATTTTGACTGGGTGAAAACTAAACACAGTGATATCACTGTAACGACCGCTGCCAATTGGCTCTCCTTTGTACCTGCCGCCAATTGCGTGCGAGGCGTCTTCGATGATTTTGAATCCATACTGCTGGCCGAGCGCATAGATGCCCGCCATGTCGCAAGGTTGGCCGCATAAATGGACGGGGATGACGACTTTGGGTAACTTGCCAGCCTTTTCCGCCAATACCAATTTTTCTGCCAGTCGTTCTACGCTGAGGTTGTAGGTACGCGGATCAATATCGACAAAATCAATCGTTGCGCCGCAATAAAGCGCGCAGTTTGCGCTGGCGACAAAAGTGATGGGGGATGTCCAAACAACGTCCCCGTTGCCAACGCCAAGAGCCAAACAGGCAATGTGTAAAGCACTGGTCGCGCTATTGACCGCAACCACATACTGTGCGCAGCAGTAATCGCTAACAGCCTTTTCAAAGGCAGGGACTACAGGCCCCTGCGTCAGGAGTTCTGATCGTAATACATCAACAACAGCATCAATATCGGTTTGATTAATATCTTGGCGACCGTATGGGATCATTTTATCTTGACTTTTTCAACTGAAATTGAATGGATTATTGACTCTTATCATTAAGAAGCTATCTTCTTGCTCACAATATCTTGGTAAGTACCAACGCGTTTGATACTGCCATCGCCTATTTCAATAACTTGGGTACAATTTTTTAACGTGGTTAGACGATGAGCTATGATTAGTACAGTTAGGTCTTCTCCAAGTTTTTCGATTGCTTCCATAACGGATTGCTCTGTCTCATTATCTAGTGCACTTGTTGCTTCATCAAAGATAATGACATCAGCTTGTTTATAGAGAGCGCGCGCTATGCCAATTCGTTGGCGCTGCCCACCTGAGAGCCTAATTCCGCGCTCCCCTACGATAGTTTGATACTTCCTTGGCAAACTCTCAATGTGTTCTGCAATTTGAGCTTGCTGAGCGGACAGCTGGATGCGCTGATTATCAATATCTTCTTTAGCTACCCCAAAGGCGATGTTTTCCGCTATCGTCCCATCAGTTAGGAATATTGATTGTGGGACATGGGCGATATGCTTTTGCCAAGCCGACTGGTTAGCTTGAGTAACAGTTTTATTATCAATCTGCAAACTGCCTTCGGTGGGCATTAAAAGGGCCATGACTATATCTAGCAAAGTACTTTTTCCGCTTCCCGTTGCACCAATGAAGCCTACACGACTTCCTTTCACAATTTCCAGATTAATCTGCCGAAGAACGAATGGCATTTGCGAACTGTAGCGAAACCCTAGCTGATTTAACCGTATGCTTTTTGAAAATGGCAACGGCTTTATATTAGTCAAAACGGCGCACTCCGGCAGCGGCTGCTCTAAAAGTTCTATTACATCTTTTAACGTAGCTTGATGGCCGCGAATACTTGTCCAGGAACCATAGGTCAATTGCAAGACCGGCAAAAGTCGCTGTGCGCCGACAGCTAAGGCACCCAATATGGGGATAGCTTTAGTAATACCATCTTGCTGTTGCGACAAAACATAGGCTAAAGCAGCAAGGAGAATCATACCTAAGGCTTCTACGGCATAACGAGGGCTTTGCCCAATGAATATGTGATTACCTTGCGCACGGCGCAAAGGCAAATCTGCGTCCCGATAAATTTGACAATAAGTGGCTTGATTACCATTAATCAATACGTCTCGAATCGCCCCCAATCCTTCTTGCAGGGCTTTAATTACTTGCGTGGATTCTTTTGCTATACATTGGCTATCGCTTACCAATTGCCGGCGAGTCAAACCCACAATGACAATGTAGATCATTCCAAATCCACCAAAAGCTGTTAGGGCAATAACTGGCTCTACCGTTAGTAATGCAAAAAGAATGGCAATCAACATGACACTGGAGCTGATCATCATTAAAAATGGAAATATCACTCCGTAAATGACACTGCTTGCTTTAGTAGAAATACCATTTATTACTTCGCTACTATTACGTGAACAATGCACTGAATAAGACTGAAACAAGGTTCGTTGATAGATGCTGATGCTAAGGTCTGCACCGGTAGCAAACGATAATCGGGTGCTTGCCCAAAAAAGAGTCAAGCGCATTAAGCCCGTGATTAGCGCAGCACTGCCGAATGCAATAGTGATTGGCAGGAGCAGCTGTTCCGGCGAAGCTAAACCAAAGAAATGTATTGCTGGCTGCGCTGCAGTATGGGTAAAAACACGTTCCGGGTTTGTTAAAACTGCCAAGAAAGGTACCACTGCACCGATACTGACGACCTCAGCAAATGAGGTAAACACTATTAAAACAAGCAGCGACATGAACTGCCCGCGTCGACGGGATTTAATTTGCAGCCATAGACATTTGAGAAGTTGGCCGAGAGAGTGATTTCTTTGCACTTGATTTTTGTGTAATAACTAATTGTAGCAGTGATTTTTTGACGGCGTTAGGTATCTATAGATCACTCAGACGCCCACCATGCGGCGATAAAGCCACACATAAACCATTACGAGCAGGCTCACGCAAGCTAGGGAAGCGGCAGGACTCTCGTAAACAAACTGCACCAAGATAGCAGGCAATACACTCACACATCCCACCAGCAGTCCGCCGGCCGAATTGCGAAAACGCATGCTGCGTCTTGGACAAATACGCGACATAAACCGACGCTTGACCAAGCTGTGAAAGTGCAAACGGTCTGGGTGGCCCGGGTGTTGCCTACGTTGGTGGCGGCGCCAGATACTAAAAAGAACTTCGGTAATAGGGTGAACACACAGCAGCAGCGCAGCAAAAGCCGTCACGGTTGAATGGCGCTCGATCAGCAACACGCAGCCCCAAGCCAGCGAAAAGCCCAAGAAGTAAGATCCGCCATCGCCTAAGAAAATTTTGCCTAGAGGCCAATTCACAAAGAAAAAGCCCGCTACACAGGCAGCAATCAGCAAACAGGTTTGCGACAACACAGGATCGCCCACGCTGTGCGCCACTCCTGCCAAGCCTATCAAGGCCCAAAATACCATGCTACTGGCTAAGCCATTGAGCCCGTCGATGATGTTAATTGCATTTGCCACGCCGCCTACGGCAAAAGCAGTGAACACCACAGCAAAAGGTAACCACTGCAGCAATTCGTCAAAGCCCCAAATATCCACGCGGGTGAGCGTATAACCGCTAATCCACCAAGCTAGGACGCCACTAGCCATGGTAGCCAAGAGCCGCAGAGTCACACTCACGCGTTTGGTGAAGTCTTCTGCCAAACCAAAAGCAAAGGCAGGAATGCCGGCCAATAGCCAAGGGCTCAGGCGCTGCTGTAAATCTGTCGGCGAGGCCCAACATGCCGCCAATAACCCCACGAGCATTGGTAAGCCACCGATGCGCGGAGTGGGCTGGCTGTGCATTTTTTGCACACCGAACGATTGATCCAGGCTAAACGCACCATGCCACCGAGTAGTGAACACCACCAACAAACTGAAGACCAAAGAAGTCAAAGCACCAACAAGTAAAGGCGCCCCAATATGAACAATCGTATTCATATAAAGTTCAAGGCCACGCCTTAAACCCAAAGTTTTGTCTGATTCGGGCCATTTTGGCAGCGGCAGACTCACTCTGTGTAGATAGGCAAAAAGCCTGAATCACAAAAACCCAAAATAACAATACAAAACAACTAGCAAAAATAGCTAAAATAGTAAGGAATAATCGGTTAGGACTGCTAGAAACAACAGGAACGGCCGGTTGAGTTATCACATCTGCCGCTGTAAGACCGTTGAGTCGAGTTGCCGTATCTGCAATTGACTGAACCAAGTTTGGAATGGTGTCGAGCAGAGAAATGTATGCCTGAGTCAACACAGGATCAACACGTTCGATCGCATTGATCGCGACGCTGATGCGCGACTCCAACAGCCGAGCATTAGCTAAGACATTTTTATCTTTTTCAAAAATAGTTTGAAGGTGCTGCTTTGCCTCACCTTGGGGCTTACTTCTTTCCAAACTGGCATGCAGTAATGCTTGCGCTACAGCGTGTGCAGCCTGCGGGTCTTGCGCTTTGACTATCACTTGCACTTGCGTCGTGC
>JBJOJF010000209.1:0-8293 GCA_046046735.1 Pseudomonadota bacterium | reverse complement strand
TGTTCTTTTCGAACGGTCCTGGAGATCCTGGTCCTTGCGATTACGCGATTGCTGCCGCAAAAGAAATTATTGAAAAAGGTGTTCCAACATTTGGTATTTGTTTGGGTCACCAGATTATGGGTTTAGCTGCAGGCGCCAAAACTCTGAAGATGAAATTTGGTCACCACGGTGCAAACCACCCCGTAAAAGATTTGGATACTGGGCGCGTAGCCATTACTTCTCAAAATCACGGCTTTGCGGTGGATGCCGACTCTTTACCTGACAACATTCGTGTGACACACGTTTCTTTGTTTGATGGATCACTGCAAGGTTTAGCGTGGAAAGATAAGCCTGCTTTGTGTTTCCAAGGTCACCCCGAGGCCTCACCGGGCCCGCATGATATTGCTTATTTATTTGATCGTTTTGTGGAGCTGATGAATGCTAACGATGCTGCTAAAAAGGGAGGCAAATAATGCCTAAGCGTAGCGACATTAAGAGCATTCTCATTATTGGCGCTGGTCCAATTGTGATCGGCCAGGCTTGTGAGTTTGACTATTCGGGTGCGCAAGCTTGTAAAGCTTTGCGTGATGAAGGTTACAAAGTGATCTTGGTGAACAGTAATCCTGCAACCATCATGACTGACCCAGAGATGGCCGATGTGACATACATTGAACCAATCACCTGGGAAGTCGTCGAGCGCATTATTGCTACAGAAAAGCCAGATGCGATTTTGCCAACCATGGGCGGTCAGACTGCTTTGAACTGTGCTTTGGATTTACATCGTCACGGCATTCTCAAAAAATATAACTGCGAACTCATTGGCGCTTCTCCTGAAGCAATCGATAAGGCAGAGGACCGTCAGAAATTTAAAGATGCGATGACCAAGATTGGTCTTGGTTCTGCGAAGTCTGGTATTGCGCACTCGATGGATGAGGCGCATGAAGTTCAGCAACGTATCCAACAAGAAACTGGTAGCTTAGGTTTCCCGGTTGTGATTCGTCCTTCTTTCACCATGGGTGGATCTGGCGGTGGTATTGCATACAACCGTGAAGAGTTTGAAGAGATTTGCAAACGCGGCTTAGATTTGTCACCAACTCGTGAGCTCTTGATTGAAGAGTCGCTCTTGGGTTGGAAAGAGTTCGAGATGGAAGTGGTGCGTGACCGTGCTGATAACTGCATCATTGTTTGCTCAATCGAAAACTTAGATCCAATGGGTGTGCATACCGGTGACTCAATCACTGTTGCCCCAGCACAAACCTTGACGGATAAAGAGTATCAAATTCTTCGCAATGCCTCGATTGCGGTATTGCGTGAAATCGGTGTAGATACTGGCGGTTCAAACGTCCAGTTCTCGATTAACCCAGTCGATGGCCGCATGATCGTGATTGAGATGAACCCACGTGTTTCTCGTTCATCTGCCTTAGCTTCCAAAGCAACTGGTTTCCCGATTGCCAAGATTGCTGCAAAACTTGCTGTTGGTTACACCTTAGATGAGTTGAAGAACGACATTACTGGCGGCGCAACGCCGGCCTCATTTGAGCCTTCAATTGACTATGTAGTAACTAAGATTCCTCGCTTTGCGTTTGAGAAATTCCCGCAAGCAGACTCTCGTTTAACTACACAGATGAAGTCGGTAGGCGAGGTGATGGCAATTGGTCGCACGTTCCAAGAGTCCTTCCAAAAAGCATTACGTGGCCTTGAGGTTGGTGTTGATGGATTGGATGAGTTCTCCACTGACTTAGACGACATCATTCAAGAAATTGGTGAGCCTGGACCAGATCGTATTTGGTACTTGGCTGATGCGTTCCGTATGGGTATGGGTCTTGATGAGATTTATAGCGAGACCAAAGTTGACCCTTGGTTCTTGGAGCAAATTGAAGAGCTCATTACGATTGAGACAGAGCTTAAGCAGCGCAAGATTGATAGTTTGTCTGCTGCAGAACTTCGTTTTGTTAAGCAAAAAGGTTTCTCAGACCGTCGCTTGGCAAAATTGCTGGGTGTAGATGCATCCTCAGTCCGCGCTGCACGTCATCGCCTTAAGGTGGTGCCAGTCTACAAGCGGGTTGATACCTGTGCCGCTGAATTCTCAACCAACACTGCCTACCTGTATTCAACTTACGAAGCAGAACATGGCGAGTGTGAGTCTCAGCCAAGCACGAAAGACAAGATCATGGTCTTGGGCGGTGGTCCAAACCGTATCGGTCAGGGTATTGAGTTTGATTATTGCTGCGTGCATGCAGCCTTAGCAATGCGCGATGATGGTTATGAAACCATTATGGTCAATTGCAACCCAGAAACTGTATCTACTGACTATGACACTTCGGATCGCTTGTATTTTGAGCCTTTGACATTAGAAGATGTTTTAGAGATTGTTGCTAAAGAGAAGCCTAAGGGCGTGATCGTGCAATACGGCGGTCAAACTCCTTTGAAATTGGCTTTAGATCTCGAGCGTAATGGTGTTCCGATTATTGGAACTTCTCCAGACATGATTGATGCTGCAGAGGATCGTGAGCGCTTCCAGAAGTTATTGCATGATTTGAACTTGCGTCAACCTCCAAACCGTACGGCACGCGCTGAAGATGAGGCACTCAAGCTTGCAGAAGAGATTGGTTATCCACTCGTAGTACGTCCTTCCTATGTTTTGGGTGGTCGCGCTATGGAAATCGTCCACGATGGTCGTGACCTTGAGCGCTACATGCGTGAAGCGGTGAAGGTATCGCATGACTCGCCAGTGCTTTTAGATCGCTTCTTAAATGATGCGATCGAGTGTGATGTCGACTGTATTAGCGATGGCCAGAGAGTATTTATTGGTGGTGTGATGGAGCATATCGAGCAGGCTGGTGTTCACTCAGGCGACTCCGCATGTTCATTGCCGCCATACTCACTCTCGGATAAAACCATTGAAGAGATCAAGCGCCAAACTGCTGCGATGGCAAAAGGCCTTAATGTAGTCGGTTTGATGAACGTGCAGTTTGCAATTCAGAATGTGGATGGCCAAGATGTTATCTACGTTTTGGAAGTCAATCCGCGCGCTTCTCGCACCGTACCTTTTGTCTCCAAGGCAACTGGTTTGCAACTAGCTAAGATCGCAGCCCGTTGTATGGTTGGTCAGACATTGGATCAGCAAGGCATTAAAGATGAAGTGAAACCTGCTTACTATTCTGTTAAAGAAGCGGTCTTCCCATTTAATAAATTCCCAGGTATTGATCCAATTCTAGGGCCTGAAATGCGCTCTACTGGTGAGGTAATGGGTGTTGGCAACACCTTTGGTGAGGCTTTGTTTAAATCTCAATTAGGCGCTGGCATTAAGTTGCCTAAGAGTGGCACCGTAGTGCTGACGGTTAAAGATAGCGATAAGCCTAAAGCAGTTGAAGTGGCTAAACTCTTGCATCAATTGGGCTTCCCAATGGTTGCAACGAAGGGGACTGCTGCTGCAATTGAGGCTGCTGGTTTGCCAGTTCGCGTCGTAAACAAAGTAAAAGATGGCCGCCCACACATTGTTGACTTAATCAAGAATGGTGAAATATCCTTAGTATTTACAACGGTTGATGAAACCCGTACTGCGATTGCTGATTCTCGATCCATTCGTACCAGCGCTCAGGCTAATGGCGTTACGTATTACACAACCATTAGCGCGGCTCGGGCAGTAATGGATGGTTTAATGGCTTCTCAGAGTGGCAGCAAAGAGTCTCTTGAGGTGTATTCATTGCAAAATTTGCACAAGACTCTCAATTAATTAAAGTTAGGTTAGAAGCATGAGCACAATTCCAATTACTAAGCGTGGCGCAGAACTTCTTAAAGAAGAGTTGCACCGACTTAAACACGTGGAGCGTCCTGCAGTCATCATTGCGATTTCGGAAGCACGTGCTCAAGGTGACCTATCTGAGAATGCTGAATATGATGCAGCCAAAGAGAAGCAAGGTTTTATTGAAGGCCGCATTCAAGAGCTTGAGGGTAAGTTGTCAGCCGCCCAAATTATTGATCCAGCCGCTCTTGATGTAACAGGCCGCGTCGTTTTTGGCGCCACAGTAGACCTTGAAGACTTAGAAGATGGCACGAAGCTTACTTACCAAATCGTTGGTGACGATGAGGCCGATATTGCTTCTAACAAAATTTCAGTTAGCTCACCTATTGCACGTGCTTTGATCAGCAAAGAAGAGGGTGATGTGGTCGCCGTTCAGGCACCTGGCGGTAATCGCGAAGTTGAGATTCTCGCAGTTCGCTACATTTAATTCAAACTCACAATCCATGATGCAGACTCCAGAAACCCCTCATTATGCTGGGGCTCAAAGAGTCTTTATTCTCCTGGCTGGCCTTTGGGTGGTCAGTCTTTTGACTGTTGGCTATCTCGTAGCACCTGCAATTTTCAGTACGATGTCTGATCGACAGGCCGCTGGCATGGTGGCTGGAAGCATCTTCAGAATAGAGGCTTATCTGAGCATGATTACCTGCATTGCCTTAATGGTGCTGGCAAATTTATTAGTCAATCGTGGTCTTAATCAATATCGTTTAATTCGATGGGTTTTATTGGCTATGCTGCTTTGTTCAATAGCAGCATCCTTTGTATTTATTCCATGGATGAATACCCTCAGGGATAGCGCATTAGCTCAGGGCATGCCAGTCATGCTGTCACCCTCTGCAACGTTGTTTGGTCGGCTACATGGCGTCTCCAGCATCCTCTTCATGATTCAGAGCGTTCTCGGCATCTTCTTAGTTTGGCGCCTCACTAAGAGGTAAATATTAGAAATACGATCTCAGCTCAATAGAGATTGATGGCCATAAACAAAAAAACGCCGACTAGCGGCGTTTTTTTATGAACAGGCGTGAAATAATTTAAGAGCCAAGCGATTTCTTCTTGGTGCTTCTCATTATTGCCTTGCGTTTCTTAATCGGCGCTGGTGCAGCAACAGCTTTTCGGTAACCAGGAGATGACCAGCCAATTTTGGATTCAGCAGCCTCTGAACGCAGAACCCGTTTCTTAGGTGTTGCGCTCTTCACGGCAGCAGCTCTTGCGAAAGGTGATTTATTGGCAGCAGAGCGGCGATCAGATCTTTCGGAGTCGCTAGTGCGAACGCCAGCTTTGGCAACAGTGCGGTTTGGTTGACGTTTGGTGCGTGGTGCTTGTAATGATTTTTTAGTTTGCTTGCTAGATCTTCCTAAATTAGCAAACGCTTCATCAACAACATCTTTTGGTTTCCAGAGTACGAGTAATTTGCCGATATGTTGAACTGGGGCAGCATCAAGCTTGTCACAGAGTTCTTCGTAGATGGCAATACGTGCTTCACGATCATCGCCAAATACACGCACCTTAATTAATCCATGATGCGAAATGGCAGATTTAGCCTCTTTAATAACCGCTGGTGTCAGGCCGTCGCCGCCAATCATGACAACAGGGCTGAGATCATGGGCATCGGCTTTAAGCGATTTGCGTTGTGCGGGGGTAATAGTAAGTGCAGTCATGGACTCGATGATAGAGCATTAGGGCTTGTAAAAAGGCCCTAATGCCCATATATACGATGTATTGATGACGTTTTACGTCGATTCCTTTTGCCATACCGGTGATAAACAAGGAAAATAGACACCGAAAGTGGGTATGTTGTGGCAAAGAATAAATTTAATAAAAGTTGGTTGCAGGATCATTTAACAGATCCGTATGTGAAGATGGCTCAAAAAGAGGGCTATCGCGCACGAGCTGTCTATAAGCTTAGCGAAATCGACGAACAAGATCACCTGATTAAAGCGGGTATGACGATTGTGGACCTGGGGAGCGCTCCAGGCAGCTGGTCTCAGTACGCCCGTAATCGCCTTACCGAGTTAGGTAAAAACAACCCAAAAGTTGAGTCTGGCAAGCCGGATGGCGTCATTATTGCGATTGATATTCTGCCGATGGAGGACATCGCTGATGTCAGCTTTATCCAGGGTGATTTTCGCGAGGAAGAGGGTCTAAAGGCTCTGGAGGCGCTTCTACCAGCCGATGCAGATGGGAAAGTGGATTTAGTGCTTTCTGATATGGCGCCAAACCTATCCGGGGTCGGTGTGGCTGATGCTGCTCGGATGGCTTTTTTGGCTGAGATTGCCTTAGATTTTGCGGTTCAACACCTTAAACCCGAAGGCGCACTGTTAATTAAGTGTTTTAACGGCAGTGGATATAGCCAAATCGTTGAATCCTTTAAAAAGGTCTTTAAGACAGTAGCCTCCCGGAAGCCAAAAGCTTCTAGAGCGCGCTCATCCGAGATCTTTCTGTTGGGTAAAAATCTGAAGCCGCCTAAATAGGCGATTAAAAGGATCTCAAAATGGGCAATAACCCCCTAAAAATAGGGGTTTATTAAATAAATATGCCTTGAGCCCTTGAAAAAGGCTGGTAGTAGAATCAAATACTTAGATATAGCAATCCGCTTTAACTCCCGGATTAATCCGGCAAAGGTCTCTTTTTGAACAGCAATATGTTGCAAAAAATCGGTGTGTGGCTCATTGTGGGTCTGGTGCTGTTTACTGTTTTCAAGCAGTTTGACAAGCCTAAAGATCAGAATCAAGTCACGTATTCTCAATTCATGGATGATGCCAAAGCTGGCAAAGTCAAACGAGTTGATGTGCAAGGCCGCACATTGCAAGTGACCCCAAACGACGGCAATAAATATTCCATCATTTCCCCAGGTGATATTTGGATGGTGGGTGACTTGATGAAGTATGGCGTTCAAGTGACCGGTAAGGCTGATGACGAACCTAACATGTTGGTATCGGCTTTGTACTATCTCGGACCAACTTTGTTAATCATTGGTTTTTGGTTTTTCATGATGCGCCAAATGCAAGGCGGCGGAAAGGGTGGAGCATTCTCTTTCGGAAAATCTAAAGCCCGTTTGATCGATGAGAACAGTAATACTGTTACTTTTGCGGATGTTGCTGGTTGCGACGAAGCAAAGGAAGAGGTATTTGAGATTGTTGACTTCTTAAAAGACCCGCAAAAGTTTCAAAAACTTGGTGGTCGTATTCCTCACGGTGTCTTGTTGGTAGGCCCTCCAGGAACCGGTAAAACCCTCTTGGCTCGTGCTATTGCAGGTGAGGCCAAAGTACCATTCTTCTCTATCTCTGGTTCTGATTTCGTAGAGATGTTTGTCGGCGTTGGTGCATCACGCGTACGCGACATGTTTGAGAATGCTAAGAAAAATTCACCATGCATCATCTTTATTGATGAGATTGACGCAGTCGGTCGCCACCGCGGTGCCGGCATGGGTGGTGGTAATGACGAGCGTGAGCAAACTCTCAACCAAATGCTAGTTGAGATGGATGGCTTTGAAAGCAATAGCGGAGTAATCGTGGTTGCTGCAACTAACCGTTCAGATGTCTTGGATCGCGCATTGTTGCGTCCCGGTCGTTTCGATCGCCAAGTGCATGTTGGTTTGCCTGACATCCGTGGTCGCGAGCAAATTCTGCAAGTTCATATGCGTAAGGTTCCAATTGATCCCGATGTCAACGCAGCTGTTTTGGCTCGTGGCACACCTGGTTTCTCTGGTGCTGACTTAGCAAACTTAGTTAACGAATCCGCATTGTTTGCTGCGCGTCGCAATAAGCGTGCAGTCGACATGAAGGACTTTGAAGATGCTAAGGACAAGATTTATATGGGTCCTGAGCGTAAGTCAGCAGTGATGCGTGAAGAAGAGCGTCGTAACACGGCTTATCACGAGTCTGGTCATGCAGTTGTTGCTAAGGTCTTACCAAAGGCAGATCCTGTGCATAAGGTCACCATCATGCCCCGTGGCATGGCTTTGGGTGTGACATGGCAATTGCCTGAGTTTGATCGTGTGAACTTGTATAAAGATCGCATGATGGAAGAGTTAGCCATCTTGTTCGGCGGTCGTGCTGCTGAAGAGGTTTTCTTGAACTCAATGAGTACTGGCGCTTCGAATGACTTTGAGCGCGCAACGAAGATGGCGCGTGACATGGTGACTCGTTACGGTATGAGCGATAGCTTGGGTACGATGGTTTACGTCGATACAGAATCTGAAAGCATGTTTGGCCGCACCAGCTCCAAAACTGTTTCTGAGTTGACTCAACAAAAAGTGGATGCAGAAATTCGTGCACTGGTTGATAGTCAATATGCATTGGCGCGATCCATTCTGGAGCAGAATCGTGACAAGGTTGAGGCGATGGTTACTGCATTGCTTGAATGGGAAACCATTGATGCTGAGCAGATCACGGACATTATGGAAGGGCGTCCGCCACGCGCTCCTAAGCCACCGCCAGCCACGCAATTTGGTAATTCTGCTGGAGGAACTCCTGGTCCTGCGGCTGGAACCACTCCGGCTACTGCTTAAAC
>JBJOJF010000208.1:0-5037 GCA_046046735.1 Pseudomonadota bacterium | reverse complement strand
GGCACCAACCTTTCTGATTTTTCAATTGGACTCAGAAGGCAATTGGATCAGGTTTTAGAGAGTACGAAGTTTGATATGACTATCGTTCAAGGCGATACCGAAAGTGCATTTGTTGGAGCGCTATCGTCTTTCTATCAGCGCATTCCGATTGCCCATGTAGAAGCAGGTCTACGCACCTACGATCTTGACCGCCCTTTTCCAGAAGAAGGCCTGCGTCAAATGATCACGAGAATTACTTCTCTCAATTTCGCACCAACAGTAGGCGCCAAAAATGCACTCACTCAAGAGGGCATTGCTCCAGATTTAATTTACCTCACAGGCAACACCGTAATAGATGCTCAGCAATGGATCATTGCACATCATCACATTAAAGAAAAAATTACAAAAGGTAAGCAGATCTTAGTGACAATGCATCGCCGTGAAAATTGGGGCAATGAAATAGAGCAGGCTTGTAAAGCTATTTCACAACTTGCCTTGACTCACGATGATCTTGAGTTTCTATTTCCAGTGCACTTAAATCCAGCAGTTAAAGACCAGGTTTACCCAATCCTAGGAAGCCTCAAGAACGTCAAATTGACGGCGCCCCTCGATTACCTAGAAATGCAACAGTCGATTGCAGACTCCTGGTTAATTCTCACAGACTCTGGTGGAATTCAGGAGGAGGCGCCTACCTTTGGCATACCTGTTCTGGTTCTCCGGAAGGAAACCGAAAGGCCTGAAGCAGTTAACGCTGGATGCGCAAAGATTATTGGTACGCATCAATCTGCAATTGTTGATGCTGTCGAAATCCTTCTCAAGGATCCCCTAGCTTACAGCGCCATGCAAGCAAAGCAAAATCCATTTGGCGATGGTCACGCTAGCGAACGCATCTCACAATCCATTCACTCTTACCTACTGAGAAATAAAGGACAGCAAAAGATTTGATTTCTCAGTGGCAAATATGGGCAGTCGACCTAGTATCGATTTATTTATTCGGGCTGAAATATGTCACGATTGTTATCGCCTTCATTATTCTAATCAGCGGCATTGATGACTCATTTATTGATATTGGCTACTGGCTTAGGCGCGTTTGGCGTCTACTCACCATTTATAGGAAAACGCCCTACTTAGATTACAGCGCTTTGAATGAGCCAGCAGAAAAGCCTTTAGCAATCATGGTTCCTGCATGGCAGGAAACTGGGGTGATTGGCAAAATGGCCGAGTTAGCCGCCACCACTCTAGAGTATGAAAATTACCATATCTTTGTTGGCACCTACCCGAATGATCTCGATACCCAGAGAGACGTTGATAAAGCCTGCGCCCTCTTCCCAAACGTTCACAAGGTCATTTGCGCCAGACCCGGGCCAACCAGTAAAGCGGACTGCCTTAATAATATTTTAGATGCCATTCTTCAATTTGAGCAACGAACCCATTTGGAGTTTGCTGGCTTTATCTTGCACGATGCTGAAGATGTCATCTCTAGCATGGAGCTCAAGTTATTTAACTATTTGGTTGGTAAAAATGATTTGATTCAAGTGCCCGTGTATCCATTTGAGCGTAAGTGGACAAACTTTACGAGCATGCATTACCTAGATGAATTTACCGAGCTTCATAGCAAAGATATTCCCATGCGTGAGGCGCTTGCCGGCCAAGTTCCGAGCGCTGGGGTTGGCACATGCTTTAGTCGTAGAGCCATTCTCGCCCTTCTCGCTGATGGTGATGGCATTGCCTTTGACTCACAAAGTCTAACCGAGGATTACGACATCGGATTTCGCCTTAAAGAAAAGGGGATGAAAGAAATTTTTGTTCGCTTCCCCGTAATCAAGCTAGAGGAGTTAGAGAGCTCTACCCCAAGACTGCTTGGCCAAAGCAAAAGGGAATCTAGCGTTATTTGCGTACGGGAGTATTTCCCAGACACTATTGAGACGGCCGTTCGTCAAAAGTCTCGCTGGATCATTGGTATCGTTTATCAGGGCTACAAGACTATTCGCTGGCGCAAGAGCTGGATCCTCAATTACTTCTTATGGCGTGATCGGAAAGGCGCTATTACCAACTTTGTGAGCTTCGCCGCCACAATCATTTTGGTTCAACTCACCATTCTTTGGCTCTATCAAAACCTATGGCCTGATGCGTACCATTTTTTATCAATCTTTGAGGATGACAAGTGGCTAGTATCCATTTTATGGATCAACCTATTCCTGATGGTTAACCGCACCTTTCAGCGCGTCTTTTTTGTCTCCACCTATTACGGAATCGTCGAGGGATTAATGTCGATACCCCGCTTATTTTGGGGAAACTACATTAACTTTCTAGCAAATTGGCGTGCCATTAAATCGATCATCAAGCAAGGAGACCCTCACCGTGTTGCATGGGACAAAACTACCCATGATTTTCCATCCATAGGAGCTGAAAATCAGGAACGGAAGATGCTTGGTCAAATCCTAGTGCATCAAGGTGCTATTACAGAGCTGGAGCTGCAAAATGCGCTCATCCACAAAGCGAAAGGGCTGATGATTGGGAGCTGGCTCATTCACGCTGGGAAAATTACCTCTTTGCAATTAGCAAATGCATTAGCCGCGCAAGGGAATATTCCCGCTGAATCTATCGATGCATACTCCATCCCCAAATCCATCATTGACAAGCTGCCGGCTGCACTGGCACTTCACTACGCCGCTATCCCCATTCGCTTTGAAAGCGGACGTTTAATTATTGCCTCTGAATCTGCCATTGACCCAGTATCTTTAGCGGCGATCTCCAGAAAGTTAAAAACTCGCGTGAGTAACGTATTGGCTCGTCATGGACAAGTAACGGTAGGTCTAAGGCACTGGTACTCCCGTATACAAGGGGAGGATCCTAAAAAATTACTGGATGAAGCGCTTAAAAATAATCGAATCACCAAAACTCAAGCTGAGAAAATTTGGGAGTCCTTTGTCTCACAGCAATTTATGTTCGCAGAAATTCTTCGCTCATTGGGTCGTATTGATGGCGCATCCCTCAATGCACTGCTTTTACAGCAAGAGGGAAGCAATGAGAGTTTGGGTAAATTTTTAGTAAGAAATAATATTATTTCGGAGGCCTCCCTACAGGAAGCGCTTGAGCTACAGAGGCAGATTCAACCATCCATCTCTCAGTTGATTGATGCTGAAGAAGGATTAAGGCCTGCTAATGACTAGAAAGCAGCAGTTACATCGCTGGTTGGCAGTAAGCCTATTTTGGTTTGCGACTCTTGCGCAAGCTGAGACTGAGAGACCAGCAGCAAAATTAAATGCCTTCCAAAGATACCTTATTTACCCGCATGTAGATAAGGGGCTCTCTTTACTCAAGCGCCAAGATTATCCGAAGGCTATTGAGGAATTTAAACAGGTACGCTCATGGGCACCCAAGAGCCCACAAACTGCGATCTACTTAGCAAATGCATATAGCTTGAATGGTAACTATGCCTTGGCTGCCGAGGTGCTTGAAGAACAACTTGAGTTCACTCCAGATAATCAGGAGGTTTTGCTATCCCTAGATCATGCAAGTGAACTCTCTTCTCATTATCAATTAATTGCCGCTGAGTCTTTACCACCAGATTCTCAAGAATTAAAAGCGTATCTCACCCAATCTACTCCTCATTTTTATAATGCGTTTGATGAATATTCTTGGCTGACATTATTAGCAAAAACATTTCCTACTGATCCCCAGCGCATTGCGAAATACACACCACGTTATTCACAAAATCAGATCTATCAAATTGAATTTGTGCTTAAAGCAGCTCTACAAAATCACAATCATCAATTTGCGAAAAATTATCTAAGCTCCATCAGCAATCAACTAAAAAAAGATCCTGCACTTCTGGAGCACCTAAGCTATCAGTTAGCCAGTGAAGATGGGGATTCTGAAGCCATCAACCTGCTGTTACATGCATATCCCTTTGCCGGGATGAATAGCGCAACACAAGCAATGCTATTGGAGCGTCTTGTAATTTTGGTAAGCAAGAATCCAAATTTAATTACTAAACAAGAAAAAGTCAGGTTAGCTACCCCTCTCAACAGTCCAGAACTTCGATCTATTCAAGCTAATTTATTTGCCAGCCTAAAAGATTGCCCTGCAGTAAGGTCTGTTTTAGGGGATTTTTCTGAATCACATACTGAAGCAGACTGGCGGCTACTAGGTCAGTGCTATCAAGATGTCGCACCCGGATTGGCTGAGTACGCTTATCAAAATGCCATGACAATGAACCCGAGCGTTGATAACACTCGCGCATTTGCCTATCAGGCATTTGCGAACAAAAACTTTCCTGAAGCACTGAATGCCTGGCGATCCATTCCGCTAAATGCTTTAAGTCCAGCAGATTTAGAGAGCGCAGCGCTCACCGCTTTCACAGCAAAGGACTTGCCGCTCGCAATTGAATGGCTTTCCCAATTTGAGATGATTCAGGGCAAACCAGATGCACTTTATTGGTGGCTCAAAGCACAAACCGTGGTCAATGAGGATCCGGAACTTGCGGCCCAATACCTTCGCCAAGCAATCGCACTGAAGCCTGCTGTTGACTATTACAGCCAACAAGCCAATATTGAAGAGAGTTTAGGGCGTCCGCAAATAGCGATTGAGCTCCTCCAAAAGGCATTGGCGCTGGATCCAAGCAATATCAATACACAAGCTTCCCTGGCATTTGCAAACTATCAAGTGGGCAATATTGCAGAATCGCGCAAATTGTTAGATAGCGCGTTTAAGCTCAACCCCGATAATCCTCAAGTCATAGAGCAATTGGCTTATGCAAATCAACGCCTAGGGAATAACAAAGACTCCCAATATTTCTCAGAATTAGCCATTGATAACATCGATCAAAAGGACTCGACTGATCTAACGCCGGCTCTAGAAGCAAAGTTATTTGGTCTTCGCAGGATGCATGAGGACTTAGGCCGCCGCTGGACGCTTACCCTTGATGCAACGGGGGGAAATCAAGTGAGCGCAGTTCCCTACTCTGCCCAACCAGGCCTATCTGCCAGAAGTTATTCGCAAGCAGAGTTTGCATATCGACTCGGGAATCCAGCGATTGATGATGGCAAAACCCTT
>JBJOJF010000207.1:0-2942 GCA_046046735.1 Pseudomonadota bacterium | reverse complement strand
AGAATGAACTTTTCTCACGGCACTGTTGCTGACCACAAAGCGCGTCACGATTTGGTGCGCAGTATTTCTGCCGAAGTTGGTAAGGAGGTTGGCATCATGGCTGACCTGCAAGGCCCAAAGATCCGCGTTGGTAAATTTGTTGATAGCAAAATTCTTCTCAAAGAGGGCGAGCAATTTATTTTGGATGTCGCTTGTGAGTTGGGCAATCAAGAGCGTGTAGGCTTGGATTACAAAGAGTTGCCACAAGACGTCAAGACGGGTGATCGCCTCTTATTGAATGATGGCTTAGTTGTACTGAAAGTAGAAAGCGTTAAGGGTGGAGAAATCTTTACCCGTGTTGAGCAGGGTGGACCACTTTCCAATAACAAAGGGATCAATCGTGCTGGTGGTGGCCTGACGGCTCCTGCTTTGACCGAAAAGGACATTGCCGATCTAGATGCTGCAATTGCCATGGGCGTTGATTTTCTGGCGATTAGTTTTCCTAAAGATGGCGCTGATATGGCGTATGCACGCAAGCTCGCTGATGCTGCAAGTGCCAAGCATGGTGTTGGTAAGGTACGCACGATTGCTAAGGTAGAGCGTGCTGAAGCAATTGAAACGGAAGCGTTGAAGAGCATCATTGCTGAGAGCGATGGCATTATGGTTGCCCGTGGTGACTTAGCTATTGAGGTAGGTAACGCAGCGGTTCCTGCTTTGCAAAAGCGCATGATCAAGTTGGCCTTAGAGGCGGATAAGTTCACGATTACCGCAACCCAAATGATGGAGTCCATGATTAATGCTCCAGTACCCACTCGCGCTGAAGTGAGCGATGTGGCCAACGCCGTTTTGGATGGTACTGATGCAGTGATGTTGTCGGCTGAGTCTGCTGCGGGTATGTATCCCGTGCAAACGATTAAGGCCATGGCTGAGATTTGTGTCGAAGCTGAAAAATCTGATCGTGTGGTCCTCGATACCGATTTCTTGGATCAAACTTTCTCACGTATTGATCAGACTATCGCATTAGGTGCTTTATTTACCGCGCACCATCTCAATGCCAATGCGATTGCCGCTTTAACTGACTCAGGGTCTACTGCGGTCTGGATGAGCCGGCACAATATCCATTTGCCTATCTTTGCCTTAACTTCCAAGATTTCGACTCAGCGTGCCTTAAGTACTTATCGCAATGTATTTCCAATTGGCCTCAATTACACCAAGCATCGCGATACTGCTTTGCAAGAAGTTGAAGATTGCTTGAAAAAATTGGGTGCAGTGAAGCAGGGTGATGTTGTGGTTCTGACTTCTGGAGAGCCAATGGGTGAGCCAGGTGGTACTAACTCACTCAAAATTATCCAAGTCAAATAATTTCATCCTGTAAATTTTTTTATCACATTATTTATTACTAACTTTTTTATTAAGAGACCATCATGGCTTTAGTATCTTTGCGACAACTCTTGGATCATGCAGCTGAAAACGGTTACGGCCTGCCAGCTTTTAACGTTAACAACTTAGAGCAAGTAACGGCCATTATGGAGGCGGCGAATGAAGCTGACTCCCCGGTCATCATGCAAGCTTCTGCGGGCGCGCGTAAATATGCTGGTGAAGCATTCCTTCGCCACCTTATTTCTGCAGCAGTGGAAGCCTACCCACATATTCCAGTGGTGATGCATCAAGATCACGGTCAAAGTCCTGCTGTATGTATGGCTGCCATTAAGAGTGGCTTTACTAGCGTGATGATGGATGGCTCATTAGAGGCAGACGGCAAAACCGTTGCTAGCTACGAATACAACGTGGATGTATCTAGAGAAGTAGTCAAGTTCTCTCACTCCATTGGCGTCACTGTTGAAGCTGAGTTGGGCGTACTGGGCTCACTAGAAACCATGCAAGGCGATAAAGAAGATGGTCATGGTGCTGATGGCAAGATGACTCGCGAGCAGTTGTTAACTGACGTTGAGCAGGCGGCAGACTTTGTGAAGGCAACTCAATGCGACGCGCTCGCAATCGCAATTGGTACTAGTCATGGTGCGTATAAATTTACGAAGAAGCCTACTGGTGACATTTTGGCAATTGAACGCATTAAGGAAATCCATGCGCGTATTCCGAACACCCACTTGGTAATGCATGGTTCATCAAGTGTTCCACAAGAATTGCTTGCAGAGATTCGTGAGTTTGGTGGCGATATGAAAGAGACATATGGCGTGCCAGTGGAAGAGATTCAAGAGGGCATTAAGCATGGCGTTCGTAAGATCAACATTGACACTGACATTCGTCTTGCTATGACAGGCGCAATTCGCCGTTATTTCTTTGAGAACCCAAGTAAGTTTGATCCACGCGATTACTTAAAGCCTGCACGTGAAGCCGCCAAGCAAGTGTGTCTTGCCCGTTTCAATGCTTTTGGTAGCGCAGGTCAAGCATCCAAAATTAAACCGATTCCATTGGAGAAGATGGCAGAGTTGTATAAGAGCGGCAAATTAGCCCAGATTGTTAAGTGAGATAAATATGCCAGCTTTGTACGCGACTTCTATTAAGTCACTTCCTTTGTTATCCAAAGGAAAGGTGCGTGACGTCTATGCACTTGGTGATGACAAGTTATTAATGGTCACTACCGATCGTTTATCTGCATTTGACGTAGTGATGGGTCAGCCTATTCCTGAAAAAGGAATCGTGCTTAATCAAATGGCTAATTTTTGGTTTGATAAGTTAGCAGACGTGATTCCCAATCATCTGACTGGAATTGATCCTGCATCTGTTGTGCCTGCTGATGAAGTAGATCAAGTTAAAGGGCGTGCTGTAGTGGCTAAGAGACTAAAACCAATTTTGGTCGAGGCGGTAGTGCGTGGCTATCTTGCTGGTAGCGGCTGGAAAGACTATAAAGAAACCGGCAAAGTTTGCGGCATTGTATTACCTGCTGGCTTAGAAAATGCCCAGAAATTACCGGAGCCGATTTTTACGCCTGCTGCTAAAGC
>JBJOJF010000206.1:0-2529 GCA_046046735.1 Pseudomonadota bacterium | reverse complement strand
AGCATTAACTCCCTTTGGATCAGCGGCATTGGAAAACTCGCGGATGTTCAAGTGCCAAACGTCCTGCAAAATTCAAAACAAATATACGGTGACCACCCCCTTCTCTTGGGTCTAGCTAAATATCTTGGTATCGCCCAACAAAATGCAATTGATTTTTCAAACCTAAGTAATGGTTTTGCTTGGCTTAAAGAGCCCATGCATAGCTGGAAAGATTTGTGCCAAGCCCTTTTAGAGAAACAAATTGCAGAACTAGAAATCATCGACTTTCCCAATGGAAAAATTCGACAACGCAACCTGACCACAAAAGATGTGTATAAAAAATCATGGGCTTTCTGGAAGAAGCCCGAACTCTTGAGCTGGAAAGAGCTTAATACTTCATCATGAGCGTTTTTTCACAACGCCCCTTTTCTGAGCGAACTGCTACCTGGCTAGAACAAAGTGGTCTTCATCCCCTACTGGCCAGACTCTATGCGGCACGGGGTGTTGCCAAACCTGAAGAATTATCACTTGATCTAAAGCAACTCCTCTCTCCAATTGAATTAAAGAATTGCATCTCTACAGCCAGCCTACTTGCAGATATTCTGGAGAGAAAAGAGCCGATGTTGGTTGTAGCCGACTATGACTGCGATGGCGCTACCGCTTGTGCAGTTGCAGTGCGAGGACTCAAGATGTTGGGTGGCGCAGATACCCCCATTCAATTCTTAGTACCCAATCGCTTCACTATGGGCTATGGATTAACGCCCGAGGTGGTTGACTTAGCTGCGCAGCAAACCCCGAAACCCAAATACCTAATAACCGTTGACAACGGCATTGCCAGTGAAGCGGGTGTGGAACGAGCGCGTGAACTTGGTATTGAAGTGATTGTTACCGACCACCACTTACCCGGGGATCAGCTCCCAAAAGCGACTGCAATCGTAAATCCCAATCAACCTGGCTGCCCCTTTCCAAGTAAAGCGTTAGCCGGTGTGGGAGTCATGTTTTATTTATTGGTGGCACTGCGCGCAGAGTTACGCCAGCGTGAAAAATTTACCGCCGAGAACCAACCCAAGATTGAAAATCTATTAGATCTAGTGGCACTAGGCACCGTGGCTGACGTTGCGCAATTGGATCGCAATAATCGAATTCTGGTCTCCAATGGTTTAAAACGGATTCGCGCTGGAATATCTCAAGCCGGTATTCAGGCCTTATTCCAAGCAGCAGTCCGAGATCCAAGAAAAGCCAATACCTTTGATTTGGGTTTTGCGATTGGCCCACGCCTCAATGCAGCTGGTCGTTTAGCAGACATGACTCTTGGTATTCGACTTTTACTCAGCGATAAAACGGATGAGGCTATTGAGTTAGCTTATGAGTTAGATCGCATTAATCGCGAACGTCGTGTTATTGAGTCTGGCATGCAAGAGGCAGCTTTAGCACATCTCGCCGAGGATCAACTGGCTGGCACGATGGCTGGTCGCTCCAGTATTTGCCTTTGGAATCCAGAATGGCATCAGGGTGTCGTTGGCATCGTAGCCTCACGATTAAAAGAACGCTTTAATCGACCTGCAATTGTATTTGCTCCAGCAGAAGGCAATACTGGAGAGGAGTTACGTGGCTCCGGTAGATCATTGACGGGTTTTCATCTGCGCGATGCTTTAGACATTGTCTCCAAACGTGAACCTGGCCTAATTCTGAAATTTGGTGGGCATGCCATGGCTGCCGGCCTCACCATTCGGAAGTCTGATTTTGAGAAATTCGACACCCTCTTTCAGCAGGTAGCAAACGAACTCTTAAACGATGAATTATTGGAGCGTCGTCATGTGCATGATGGCTTCCTGGATATCTCGGAATTCACCCCTGAAACAGGCGACCTCCTTGCCGAAGAAATCTGGGGTCAGGGATTCCCGCAGCCGATTTTCTTTGGGGAATTTGAGGTTGCCCAACAAAGCCTCATGAAGGAAAAACATCTGCGCCTGCAGCTCCGACCATTGGGGGGTGGCAAGCTTGCCAGCAAAGCATTTACGGCAGTCTGGTTTAATCACACCCAAACCTTGCCGGCAAAGGCAAAGCTGGCTTATCGACTCGTTACCGACCGCTTTCAAGGACAAGCTCGCGTTCAACTCATGATTGAGGCCCACGACGAGGGGTGAGCTGCAATAACCCCCTTATAATCAGGGGATGGAAGCCGAACAACTCAACATTATTTCAAATACCCTGTCCGATCTGCTCACCCGTGAGCAAGCACTTCGGGGGTATCTTTGACTTCGAAGTAAAGTCACGCCGTCTTACTGAAGTTAACTCTATTCTTGAAGATCACACCATTTGGGATGACCAAAAGAAAGCGCAAGCCCTCGGCAAAGAAAAGAAATTGCTCGATGGTGTTGTTGCCACTCTCACCGATTTAAATAGCAACATCACTGGCGCCCTCGAATTATTCGATATGGCCAAAGAAGAAAGTGATTTTGAAACGATTGGCGCTATCGAGCAAGACGTTGAGAGCTATAGCAAGATCATTCATGATCTTGAGTTCCGCCGCATGTTCCATAACGAGAT
>JBJOJF010000205.1:0-3881 GCA_046046735.1 Pseudomonadota bacterium | reverse complement strand
ATCTTGAGCGGCAACTAAAGTGTTTTCCATTTTCATAGCCTCAATAGCAGCCAACTTCTGACCTGCTGTAACTGCCTCACCGACTGCCACAGAGATATTGGTTAGCAAACCTGGCATTGGCGACATCACCAATTTAGAAGTATCTGGCGGAACCTTCACAGGCATGCGTCGTTGAAGTTCGGCACCCAAGGGGCTTAAGACCATGCACTCGTAGTGAGCGCCATCAAGTATCAGGTTGTACTTGACGCCACGACGCTCAACCTGAGCGGTAATTTTGCTGGTACCGTTAATCGTTGCGCGCAAGCAAATTTCGCCCGGACGCCAGTTACTAACAATATCGTAGCGACTCACTTCACCCGATTCCTCGATATAAACAGAGTAAACACCATCTTTTAACTCAACACGGATGGGCACCTCTTGAATACTTTCTCTAGAGCCAACTCTTGCACCAGTAACAACGACAAATTTCTTAGCAATCGTCATCTCATGTCCGGCCAATTGCCCATCAATCATCTTGATGTGCTCCAAATATCGGTAGCGCATAAATGCCGCTAAAGCTGCTAAACGCTTAGGGTCAGAAGGTTGAACAGAATCTTTCTTAAAGCCATCTGGGTATTCCTCTGCGATGAAACCAGTCGTGAAATCACCAGAAACAAAACGTGGGTGCTGCAATAAAGCAGCTTGAAATGGAATATTTGAATGAATACCTCGAATGACAAAATCATTCAATGCTCCACGCATTTTTTCGATAGCCTCAGTTCGATCTTTTCCATGAACAATCAACTTTGCAATCATGGAGTCGTAATACATGGGGATTTCTCCACCCTCATAAACACCTGTATCAACACGCACTCCATTGACTGCCTCAGGAGGACGATATTTAACTAAGCGACCTGTTGAAGGAAGGAAGTTACGGAATGGATCATCAGCATTAATTCGGCACTCCATTGACCAGCCATTCAACTTAATATCTTCTTGTTTGAATGCCAATTTCTCACCGGCAGCCACTCTAATCATCTGCTCAACTAGATCCAAACCAGTAATACCCTCAGTGACCGGGTGCTCTACCTGAAGACGGGTATTCATCTCGAGGAAGTAGAAAGACTTATCCTTGCCAACCACAAACTCCACCGTACCAGCAGATTGATAGTTAACTGCTTTTGCTAAGGCTACAGCCTGCTCGCCCATAGCCTTACGAGTAGCTGGATCAATAAATGGTGATGGAGCCTCTTCAATCACCTTTTGATGACGACGCTGAATTGAGCAATCACGCTCACCTAGGTAAACAACATTTCCATGTGAATCGCCTAGGACTTGAATCTCAATATGACGCGGGCCTTCAACAAACTTCTCAATAAAGACACGATCATCTCCAAAGCTATTCAAGGCTTCGGTGCGGCATGCTGAAAAGCCTTCAAAAGCTTCTTTATCGTTGAATGCAACACGCAAACCTTTGCCGCCACCACCAGCTGAAGCCTTAATCATGACGGGATAGCCAATGCCCTGTGCAATTTTCACGGCATCTTCTGGTTTATCAATTGCTTCATTAAAACCAGGGATCGTATTCACCTTAGCTTCTAAAGCTAATTTTTTAGAGGCAATCTTGTCGCCCATGGCTGCAATAGATTGATGTTTAGGACCAATGAAAACAATGCCCTCTTCTTCACAGCGACGAGCGAACTGCTCATTCTCTGACAAGAAGCCATATCCAGGATGGACTGCCTCTGCACCAGTATCTTTACAGGCTTGAATGATGCGATCCATTACGAGATAGGATTCACGAGAAGGTGCTGGACCAATGCAGACAGCCTCATCGGCCATTTGGACGTGACGCGCTTCTTTATCAGCTTCTGAATAGACGGCAACAGTCTTAATACCCATCTTCTGGGCGGTCTTCATTACACGGCAAGCAATCTCACCGCGATTAGCAATTAAAATTTTCTTAAACATTTTCGTAGTCATGATTTATCGGCGCCTTAAAGAGGAATGTTGCCGTGTTTACGCGCAGGATTTGTAAGCTCTTTATCTTTAAGCATTGCCAAAGAACGAGAAATACGTTTACGAGTTTCATGGGGAAGAATCACATCGTCGATATAGCCACGACGACCAGCAACAAATGGATTTGCAAACTTAGCCTTGTACTCAGCTTCACGAGCAGCAATCTTTTGCGGATCGGACTTTTCTTCACGGAAAATAATTTCCACAGCACCCTTAGGACCCATCACCGCAATCTCTGCTGAAGGCCATGCGAAGTTAACATCCCCGCGCAAATGCTTTGAGGCCATAACGTCATAAGCACCACCATAGGCTTTACGGGTAATCAGAGTTACCTTAGGAACAGTGCAGTCAGCATAGGCATAAAGCAATTTAGCGCCATGCTTAATGATTCCTCCGTACTCTTGGGAGGTGCCCGGCATAAATCCAGGAACGTCAACTAAAGTAACAACCGGGATATTGAAGGCATCGCAGAAACGAACAAAACGAGCTGCCTTAATGGAAGCCTTGATGTCCAAGCACCCTGCAAGTACTAAAGGCTGATTTGCAACGATACCGATCGAGCGGCCTTCCATGCGAGCAAAGCCAATTAAGATATTCTTTGCATAATCGGGTTGCAACTCAAAAAACTCCCCGTCATCAACAATCTTCTCAATAAGCTCTTTCATATCGTATGGCTGATTGGGATTGCTCGGCACCAAGGTATCTAAAGAGAAATCCGGCTCTTCCGTGCGCATTGCCCCATTAATCATCGGCGGCTTTTCACGGTTGGACAAAGGCAGGTAATTAAAGAAACGACGCAGCATCATGATTGCATCAACGTCGTTATCAAATGCCAAATCACATACACCAGAGATCGTTGAGTGTGTCACTGCCCCACCCAACTCTTCAGCCGTAACATCCTCATGCGTAACAGTCTTAACCACTTCCGGACCTGTCACAAACATATATGAGCTATCTTTAACCATAAAGATAAAGTCGGTTAATGCTGGTGAATAAACTGCACCACCTGCAGATGGGCCCATGATGAGAGAAATTTGAGGGATTACACCCGAAGCTGTCACGTTGCGCTGGAAAATCTCAGCGTAGCCACCCAAAGAAGCAACACCCTCTTGAATACGCGCACCACCAGAATCATTTAAACCAATCACGGGTGCGCCTACTTTCAGCGCCTGATCCATGATCTTGCAAATCTTCTCAGCATGCGCTTCAGAGAGTGATCCACCCAAAACAGTAAAGTCTTGTGAGAAAACAAACACGAGACGGCCATTAATCATGCCGTAACCAGTAACCACGCCATCGCCGGGAACCGTTTGATCAGCCATACCAAAATCATGGCAGCGATGCTCAACAAACATATCCCACTCTTCAAAGGTGCCAGCATCAAGCAGCAGCTCAATACGCTCCCTAGCAGTAAGTTTCCCTTTTGAATGTTGAGCGGCAATACGTTTTTGACCCCCGCCCAATCGAGCAAGTTCGCGCTTTGCTTCAAGCTGTTGAATGATTTCCTTCATACCTACTCCCTTAGAAAAATTCATGCCCCATTGCTTCGAGTAAACGTCTCGCAGCAACTGAAGCGGCCATGGTTCCTTGATTTACCTCGGCAGTGATGCCGGGTAGCATTTTTTGTACATCTGGATGATTCTGAAAAGCATTTTTAAGGCCTGCATCAATCCTGTCCCACATCCAAGCACCTGCCTGTTGTTGACGACGTGATTCCAATTTGCCATTTGCTTTTTGTAATTTCTGAAAATGCAGAATTTTTTCCCACAGCTCGGGGACGCCATTACCCTGCAGTGCGCTAAGGGTCATTACCGTGGGGTGCCAAAACTCTTGATCATGAGATGCATGATCGGGGTTACCCTGAAAACCCAATAGGCGCAAAG
>JBJOJF010000204.1:0-5994 GCA_046046735.1 Pseudomonadota bacterium | reverse complement strand
AGTGAAGTGGCGCTGCGCTTCTAGCTTTCCAAAAAGCTTAGACACAATTTACGGTGGTGGCGAATATATCTCCAAGCGTGTGGCAGCACTGACCGACGGCAAGTTTCAAATCCGTATTTTTGGAGCAGGTGAGATTGTTCCTGCGTTTGGTACGGTTGATGCCGTTCAGCAGGGTACTGTTGAATGTACTCATACCGCTGGCTATTACTTCGTAGGTAAAAATAAAACGTTTGCCTTTGATACCACCGTACCTTTTGGTATGAATCAGCGCCAGCAAAATGCCTGGATGTATTGGGGCGGGGGCTTAAAACTCCAGCGTGAGTTTTTACGCGACTACAACATTGTTTCCTTCCCAGCTGGCAATACCGGAACACAAATGGGTGGTTGGTTTAAAAAACCCGTCAAGACAGTTGCTGATCTGAAGGGCTTAAAAATGCGTATCGCCGGCTTGGGCGGAGAAGTAATGTCTCGCCTGGGTGCCATTCCCCAACAAATTGCTGGTGGCGATATTTATCCCGCTTTAGAAAAGGGCGTAATTGATGCTGCCGAGTGGGTTGGTCCTTACGATGATGAAAAGTTGGGCTTCTACAAAATTGCACCTTACTACTACTACCCAGGATGGTGGGAGGCATGCTCAATGTATTCCATGTACGTCAACATCAAGGAATGGGAAAAACTACCAAAGCAATATCAGGAGGCATTTACCTCAGCCTGCGCAGAATGCAATATCGACATGATGGCCGAGTATGACTACAAAAATCCAATTGCACTCCAAAGCTTGATTAAGAATGGTGTGAAGCTTCAGTCCTATTCAACTGAAATCATGAAAGCAGCCTCTAACGCTGCATTCGAGATGTATGAAGAAGAGGCCGCTAAGAATCCATCCTTCAAGAAAATTTATGAGCCATGGAAGAAGTTCCGCAACGACCAAATGCTTTGGAACAAAGTTGCAGAGCAAACGCTGATGAGTTTCATGCTAACCAACCCAGTCAAATAAGAACCCACCGATAAGTTGATATGCCAAAACAATTACTCGTTTTTTCAAGTTTCGTTGATCGCCTAAATGACCGTTTTGGCGTATTAGCGAGTTGGTTGGTATTGATTGCCGTTCTGGTCAGCACAGCAAATGCGCTGATCCGTTACGGCTTCAATATCAGTTCGAATGGCTGGCTAGAAGCGCAGTGGTATTTATTTGCTGGAATGGTGATGTTTGGTGCCGCCACTACGTTTCGTCTCAATGAACATGTTCGGGTAGATGTGCTTTACGCACTTTATCCGAACAAGGTTCGCTTGTGGCTAGATTTCTGGGGTGGAATTATTTTCTTCCTTCCGATGACCATCATCATTGGGTATTACTCCTGGGAATTTTTCATTACCTCCATTATTCAAAATGAATCCTCGAGCAATCCTGGCGGCCTTATTCGCTGGCCAGTTAGGGGCACTATTACCCTGGGCTTCTTTTTGCTGACCCTTCAGGGTCTGTCTGAAATCATTAAACGATATGCAGCCATTACCGGGCTGATTGAAATCGATCCCAAGTACGAAAGACCTTTGCAATGATTAGTCATGACCTGATGGCCCCCATTATGTTTGGGGGCTTAATAGTATTTTTGCTGATTGGATACCCGGCGGCTTTCTCTCTTGGCGCTGTGGGCCTATTCTTCTCCTTCATTGGTATTGAGATGGGCATGTTTCAGCCCACCTTTTTACAGGCACTGCCCGATCGCGTCTTTGGCATTCTTTCCAATGACCTATTACTCTCGATTCCCTTCTTTACGTTTATGGGAGCCATCCTCGAGAAGTGCGGCCTTGCGGAAGATATGCTTGAAGGATTGGGTCAATTATTTGGACCTATCCGGGGCGGCCTAGCTTATGCAGTGATTATTGTTGGTGCTATTTTGGGCGCTATTACTGGCACAGTGGCAGCCTCTGTGATTGCTATGGGATTAATTTCTCTACCAGTGATGTTGCGCTACGGATATAACCCACGAGTAGCAACTGGAGTAATTGCAGCCTCTGGAACAATTACCCAATTAATTCCGCCCTCACTGGTATTGATCGTACTGGCTGATCAACTGGGTAAATCCGTTGGCGACATGTATGCAGGTGCTATTGGGCCATCCATCATCCAAGTAGTACTGTTTTGCTTATTCATCTTCTTCTTGTCGATTTTTAGACCTCAAGATGTACCGGCACTTCCACCGGAAGCTCGTCCAAAGATTGACTGGAAGCTCCTTAGAAAAATTCTTTGGGGGATCATTCCTTCAATTGCACTGATCTTCTTAGTGCTTGGAACAATTCTGATGGGTTTAGCCACACCTACTGAAGGTGGCGCAATGGGCTCGGTTGGTGCATTGATCCTAGCCGCAATGAACAAGCGTCTCCAAAAGCCACTCGTTTGGGAAGCAATGACTTCCACCATGCGGATCAACGCAATGGTGATCTTTATCTTGATTGGCTCAACTGTATTTGGTTTGGCATTTAGAGGTGTAGATGGAGACCTATGGATTGAGAACCTGCTATCTGGCCTACCAGGTGGTCAAGTCGGCTTCTTAATTGCAGTGAACTTATTTGTCTTCTTCTTAGCCTTCTTTTTAGATTACTTTGAGATTGCCTTCATCATCATTCCATTGCTCGCTCCAGTTGCTGAAAAGCTAGGGATTGATCTCATTTGGTTTGGTGTTTTATTGGGGGCAAATATGCAAACCTCATTCATGCATCCGCCATTTGGATTTGCATTGTTCTACTTACGAGGTGTTGCACCCAAATCAGTCAAGAGTTCGGATATTTACTATGGAGCACTTCCCTGGGTTGGTTTGCAGCTTATCTTGGTTGCCATCATCATCTTCATCCCAGAAACTGTGACTTACTTTGTGGATAAGCCAACTGCGGCCTTTGATGCAAGCGGCCCCTCTGTTGATCCATTAGCCGGTGTGGAGCAAAATGAGATTACAGTGGACTCCAGTGCCGATATTGAACGTCAGCTCAGAGAAAATAAATAAGGTCAACATAGAGACAGCAGTCAAAGGGGTTTTAGTAATGCAACAAAAATGGGGTATCAGAGGAATGGCGGTGGCGCCACACTCCTTAGCATCTGAGTCAGCACTAGCCGTGCTCCGTGAAGGTGGCAATGCACTAGAGGCGATGGTTGCTGCAGCCGCGACCATCGCAGTGGTCTACCCTCATATGAATTCCATTGGTGGCGACTCTTTTTGGGTGGTTCACTCTCCCGGCAAGGCTATGGGCGGTATTGATGCTTGTGGAGCAGCGGCTGGCTTAGCAACTAAGAATTGGTATGCAGAAAGAGGGATTACAACTGCCATCCCATTTAGAGGTGCAGTTGCGGCCAATACTGTTGCCGGCACTATCTCAGGCTGGGGTGCAGCTCACAAACTCTCAAAGCAGGGCTTAGGTGGCAAGCTACCACTATCCCGTTTATTAGCAGATGCAATTCACTACGCTGAAGCGGGCGTGCCAGTGACCCACAGTCAATCTAGCCTGACCGCCAAAAAGCGGGATGAGTTAATTGATATTCCCGGCTTTGCTAATACATTTCTTGTTGATGGCAAAGCACCGCAGACTGGCAGCATCTTCAAGCAAGAACGTCTTGCTAAAACTTTGCGCCAAATTGCCAGAAAAGGAACTGATGATTACTATCGTGGAGATTTAGCGGAGCTACTAGCTAAAGAACTGACGGAGATTGGTAGCCCGCTGAGATTAGGCGATCTTCATCGCCATCAAGCGAAGCTCATTGACCCGCTGGAGCTGAAGCACGGTATGGGCAATGTCTACAACATGACGCCACCCACTCAAGGCGTTGTATCACTAATGATTATTGGTATTCTGGATCAACTCAACCTCAAGCGCTTCAAAGTCGATAGCGCTGAATATGTCCATCATTGTGTTGAGGCAACAAAGCAAGCGTTTAAGGTAAGAGACCAGTACGTGACTGACCCAGCTTATATGACAAAGCATGCTCAATCATTTTTAGCGCCAGCCTTTTTAAAGAAATTGGCCAAGAACATTGATCCAGAGAAAGCCCTACCGTGGGGTCAGGGCAAAGGTCCCGCTGATACCATTTGGATGGGCGTGATCGATGGAGATGGAAATTGCGTTTCATTCATTCAAAGTATTTATCACGAGTTTGGTGCTGGCATTGTTCTGCCAAAGTCTGGTGTGAATTGGCAGAACAGAGGCTGTAGTTTTTCCCTCAATCCGAAAACACTCAACCACCTCGAGCCGTATCGCAAACCATTTCATACTCTAAATCCAGCGATGGCTTTATTTAAAGATGGTCGCTCGATGGTCTACGGTACGATGGGTGGTGATGGCCAGCCGCAAACTCAGTGCGCTGTATTTACGCGGACAGCTACTTATGGCTTAGATCCTCAGGATGCGATAAGCCGTCCTCGCTGGTTACTTGGCAGAACTTGGGGGCAAACGAGTGATAGCCTCAAACTAGAATCTCGCTTTAGTCCTTGGGTTGCAAAAGAATTACACGCCCTAGGTCATGAGATCGAAATGCTCGATGCCTTTGATGAAACTGTCGGTCATGCTGGTTGCATCATCCGCGATCCATCAGGCACATTGCATGGTGGCTGGGACCCGCGAAGTGATGGTGCAGTTAGCGCGTTTTAGTAATGAACAATTTGGGTACGCGCAGGTCCCAGTAAATGGCAGCTGCGCGTAGCCCAAAAATTGCCAACATACAGATCACCGATCCTTCTAGTGTGTACTGCGGCAAAAAATTCAGAATGAGGATGTATAACAAACATCCTAGTGTTACCGGAATTGCATAAAGCTCGTGCGACATAAGTAGCGTCTTCCTGCCAGCCAAAATATCACGCAAGAGCCCTCCACCAATTGCAGTCACCACACCAAGGATTACCGGGGCCACCGGCAGACCAAATCCCAGATTCCAAGCCTTGTCTGCACCCTGAATACCAAATAGCGCGGCACCAAGTCCATCGATATACAGCATCCAACGGTAAATCTGCGGTTGAGTAAAAAACGATTCCGCTACAAATGTGATGATGCATGCTCCCAAGGCTACCCAGATATAAATCTGAGCAATAGACCAAAAAGCTGGCACATCCAAAATGATGTCTCGTAGAGTGCCTCCGCCTATGGCAGTAATCACACCTAAAACGAGAACACCAAACAGATCCACCCCACGGTCCGCAATCGCCAATACGCCAGTCACAGCAAAAGCGATAGTTGCAATGATGCCAATCCAGAAATTAATTTGATCCATAGCACTCAGTCTAAATCACTGTCCACTGACGATCAACGAAGTCCTCAATATACTGAGGGAAATCATCTAAAGGAGTCCTCCCATGACAATTCAGCTTTATAGCTTTTGGCGAAGCTCTGCAGCTTTTAGGGTGCGAATTGCTTTGAACCTAAAAGGCTTGGACTACAAGGTCATTCCCGTCCATATTGTAAAAAGTGGGGGCGCTGAAACTGCAGGTGAATATGCCAATAAAAATCCGACACGACTAGTGCCACTGTATGTCGATGGTGCCAAGACTATCCACCAGTCTCTTGCAATCATTGAGTATCTGGAAGAAATAAAACCGGATCCAATGCTACTTCCAAAGAGTGCTATTGATAGAGCTTGGGTACGTTCATTGGCTATGGATATCGCAGCCGAAATCCACCCCCTTGGTAATTTAAGAGTCTTACGCTATCTCATGAAAACCTTGGGGGTGAGCGGGGAAGCTAAAGATGCTTGGGTTAAACACTGGATTGCACTAGGCTTAACAAGTCTGGAGACTCAATTAAGTACGGATGCTAGAGTGGGTCGCTTTGCTTATGGCGATCAACCTGGTCTGATTGATATTTGCTTAGTTCCGCAGATCTTTAATGCACTTAGTGCACAAATGGATGTTAAAAACTATCCCACGCTCATGAGAATATTTGATGAGTGCATGACACTACAAGCATTTATTGATGCTTCTTGGGAAAAACAAATTGATGCCGAGGGATTAAATC
>JBJOJF010000203.1:0-10841 GCA_046046735.1 Pseudomonadota bacterium | reverse complement strand
TTCTAATTCAGCATGTAGAGTGAATACCTGATCATTCGGATTGCTTTGGGTCATCTCCAGCAGTTTTTTGACTGCGCCAAACTCGTCAGCATCATCAATTCCAATCAGTTCATCTGAAGTGGGTAAGGTTGTAGGGTATTGCACGTGCTTGGCGTTGCCTGACGGTAGAGCAAAGCGATAGGGCATGAGGTTTGGCTCAGCTCTGCCATCTGAGGAGTATTTAATGCCCCATTCGTCGAGTTGCTCAAAAGCTGCTTCATTCATTTGCCAGCCCGCCGCACCATAGGTTGTTGGAGGATGTCCAAAGATCTCGATAAAGCGATCCCAACTCTTTTGCATCTGCGCTTTAGTCCACTGAGGATCACGACTGCGAACTGCGTCTTGCCAAGCGACATGATCCCAAGTGTGAATGCCGGTTTCATGACCGGCGGCATCGATAGCGCGCATTTCTGTTGCAGCCTGTCTACCAATATCCGGACCAGGCAAAAGAACGCCGTATAAAAGTGTCTTGATGCCGTAGTGCTCAACAACAGAAGTGCGACTTACTTTTTTCAGGAAGCCTGGACGAAAAACGCGTTTGAGTGCCCAGCCAGTGTGGTCTGGTCCCAAGCTAAATAGAAAGGTTGCCTTTAGGCCAAAGCGCTCTAGGACGCGCGCTAAATTAGGAACCCCCTCTTTGGTGCCGCGTAAGGTATCAACATCTACCTTGAGTGCAATTTTTGCCATGAACCCCTGAACTTATTCTTTATCAACTAAATGACGAGCTTTTTCAACGTCTTGGCGATAGGCTTCAAAAATATTTTTGAGGGCATCACTCATCGTAGTTGTTGGTTTCCAGCTTAATTCACTCATCGTATTGTCGATTGCAGGCACGCGATTTTGAACGTCCTGGTAACCCTCGCCGTAATATGCGCCAGAAGTAGTTTCGAGAATTTTTACTTCATTTGCAGTTTTGGCGTATTCCGGAATGCTGCGTGCAATCTCGAGCATTTGATTTGCGAGTTCGCGTACGGAGTGATTGTTCTTTGGATTGCCGATGTTGTATATCTTGCCGTTGGCAATTCCATCCTTGTTGTCGATGATGCGCATCAGAGCATCAATGCCATCGTCTACATAAGTGAATGCTCTTTTTTGGGCGCCACCATCTACCAAGTTAATCGGCTCACCGCGAACGATATGACCCAAGAATTGCGTTACAACGCGGGAAGAACCTTCTTTTGGAGTGTAGATACTGTCCAGACCTGGGCCAATCCAATTAAATGGACGGAACAGGGTAAAGCGCAAACCTTCCATACCGTAGCCCCAGATCACGCGATCCATCAATTGCTTGGAGCAGGCGTAAATCCAGCGTGGTTTATTGATAGGGCCATAAACCATATTGGATTGAGCTGGATCAAACTCGCCGTCCTCACACATTCCATACACTTCAGATGTGGAAGGGAAGACCAAATGTTTTTTGTACTTCACTGCTGAGCGAACGATTGGTAAGTTCGCTTCAAAGTCGAGTTCAAACACTTTTAATGGCTGCTGAACATAAGTTGCTGGTGTAGCAATTGCCACTAAAGGCAGAATGACATCGCATTTACGAATGTGATACTCAACCCATTCTTTATTGATGGTGATGTCACCTTCAAAGAAGTGCATGCGCGGATGATTGACTAAGTCACCAAGGCGATCATTTTGCATATCCATGCCGTAGACATCCCAGTCGGTTGTCTCCAGAATGCGCTTTGAAAGGTGGTGTCCAATAAAGCCGTTTACGCCAAGAATGAGTACTTTTTTCATCTTTACTGCCTCGTTTAATCGTATGTGTTTTTGCTGCTCTGAGTTGCTTAGCTATTTGCTGGGAACCAGTCCAGTATCTCTACTGTTTTTTGATCGCCGCAAACGCCGAATACTCGATTATCAACCACTTGGATGCCTGGGGCCTCAAGATTGAGCTCGGCCAATAAGGGGGCTTCTAGGCTGGTGCGAGCCACAATCATGCGTCTACCTTCCCAGTCTGCAAAAGCCCCGGGATAAGGGGGTGCCACGGCCCTAACAAGGTCGTGGACCTGCTTGGCAGTCTGATTCCAGAGAATTTGGCCATCAGCGGGCTTACGACCACCAAAATAGCTACCTTGGGCCAAGATATTGGGTTTTTTGGGTACTTGCCCCTGGATCAGGGCTGGTAAGACTTGGTTGATGACGTCTACAGCTGCTTGACTCACTTTGCCAAAGACGTCGGTGGCGGTTTCATCAGGGCCAATTACCACTGCTGACTGGCCAACAATATCGCCGGCATCGGGTTTAACTTCCATGACATGCAAAGTGGCACCAGTCTCAGTTTCGCCATGCAGAATTGCCCAGTTCACCGGTGCGCGTCCTCGGTACTTTGGTAAGAGTGAGCCATGCATATTCAGTGCTGCGATCTTAGCGCAGGCCAGTAACTCCGCCGGAATCATGTGGCGGTAATAAAAAGAAAATAAATAGTCAGGCGCTAATTTTTGTATCTGAGGAATGAGATCCAACAATTGATGAGCGTTCGGCGTGATGTAAGGAATATTTTTATCCTCACAAAGTTTGGCAACACTACCAAACCAAACATTCTCATTGGGGTCGTCTTGATGGGTTACCACCAGATCCACTTGAATGCCAGCGTTTAGTAAAGCCTTGAGGCAATTAACGCCAACATCATGATAGGCAAAGACGACTGCGTGCAATTATTTTTTCTCTAAAACAGTTTGCACAACATAGCGCGGACGCTCGCGCACTTGTTGGTAGATGCGACCGATGTATTCGCCAAGAAGCCCAAGCCCAAAAAGCATGACGCCAATCAAGAAGAAGGTGAGTGCGAAAAGAGTAAAGACGCCCTCAACCTCGGCACCCAGTACAAAGCGGCGAACGAGCAAGTAGGCAAAGAGGCTGCCGGCAGCAAGGGCTAGCAGCATGCCTAAGATTGAGAAGATCTGCAGAGGCATTACTGAGAAGCCTGTTACTAGATCAAAATTCAAGCGAATAAGTTGATATAGGCTGTACTTCGATTCACCAGCAAAACGCTCTTCATGTTTCACAGAGATTTCAGTGGGGTTTGAAGCGAAGGTATAAGCCAGAGCAGGAATAAAAGTATTGCTCTCGTCGCATTGGCGAACCAGATCCACGATGCGACGACTATAGCCGCGCAACATGCAGCCTTGGTCCGTCATAGTGATGCGGGTAATTTTCTGGCGCAAGTGATTCATTGCGCGTGAAGCAAATTTTCTGAAGAAGCTATCGCGACGATCCGCCCGAATGGTGCCAACATAATCATGGCCCTGAAGCAGTTCGTTGACTAATGCGTCGATTTCTTCTGGAGGATTTTGTAAGTCGGCATCTAAGGTGATGATGTATTCACCGCGAGAATATTCAAAGCCAGCCATGATGGCCATATGCTGACCAAAGTTGCTGTGAAATAGAACTGCGCGCGTGACATCTGGGCGTAACTCAACCTGTTTGGCAAGCATTCCAGCGGAGCGATCCTTGCTGCCGTCATTTACAAAGACGACTTCATAGCTGATGTTGCGTTTACCAGCCATTGCATCAAGCGCTGGGTAGAGGCGATCGAATAGCGCCTGAAGACCGTCTTCCTCGTTGTAAACGGGAATGACGATGCTGAGTTTGGGATCAAGGGCTTGGGTTGCTAAATTCGCGGTCATCTCGCAATTTTGCCTGATTCCGTCTTCAGGGCTAGTTTTTACTGTGTTTCTTCAGAATTCCAGCTAAAGCACTCGCTATACGGACAATATCCTCATCAGACATCCCGGGAAATAAGGGGAGCGTCAGAATTGAGCGGCCAATACGCTCTGCTATCGGGGTAGATTTTGCTTGGTAACCGAGTTTTTGATAGAGCGTAAAGCCAGTGATGATAGGGTAGTGAACGCCTGTGCCAATACCAAGATCTTTTAATTCGGTCATCACCTGGGCGCGGTCAGCAGTTAATTGATCAAGCGGTAAAACAACTTGAAACATATGCCAATTGCTATCGCTAAAGTTTTCCACTGGAAGCTCTAGTTTGAGATGTTCTAATCCGGCTGACTTGAGCTCATTGCGAATCACATCAAAATACTGTCGCGCTAATGCTGTTCTACGCGCCTGAAATGCGGGGAGTTGTTTGAGTTGGTGAAGTCCAATCACAGCATTGACATCAGTGAGGTTGTCTTTACCACCAAGCACATCTACATCCATGCCATCCATGCCTTGGCGTGTCAGACCTTGTAGACGAAACTTTTCTGCCAACTTAGCTTCATCAGCGTTATTGAGCACTAAGCAACCACCTTCAATAGTGGAGAGATTTTTATTTGCTTGAAAACTAAAGCTCACCAGATCGCCAATACTGCCAATTTTTTGACCCTTCCATTGTGAGCCAAACGCCTGAGCCGCATCCTCAATCACGCGAAGTTGATGCTCTTTAGCAATTGCATATAGGCGATCCATATCAACTGGTAATCCCGCTAGATATACCGGCATGATGGCGCGGGTCTTGGGGGTGATTGCGGCAAGTACTTTATTTAAATCAATGTTGCGAGTGCTTGGGTCGATATCTACGAAGACTGGTGTTGCGCCAACGCTGAGAATCACATTAGAAGTAGCAACCCAGGAGATTGGTGTAGTAATCACTTCGTCACCAGGCCCAATACCGGCAACTTGCAAGGCAATCTTCATAGTCGCTGTGCCGTTAGCAAAGCAGCGTACAGGACGGCCACCGAAATACTCGCTTAAGTTAGCCTCAAACTCTGCGAGTTTTGGACCCGAGGTCACCCAACCAGATCGCAGAACTTCTGCTACAGCATCGATTGTTTCTTGGTTGAAGTGCGGGCGGGTAAAAGGAATGAAGGAAGCCGACATTGTTAGCCTTAAGAACTTATTTTAGGGAGTTGCTTGCAGATTCAGGGTGCTTCACTATCACGCGTCTTGAATCACGACCTATTTCTTGCATTGGAACATTCAATTTTTGTAACGCTACATATTGCTCTGGAACCATGAGCGCATAAGCGGTTTGATCTTCCTTCCAGCGCTCAATAAAAGCGTCGAGCGTGGGAAGCCATAACTGCGGCTCTTGTGTGACACCAAACTCCAGTTCATCTGGAAACTCGACCATGATCATGGTTCTACCTAAATAGAAAGGTACCGTGTGATCAAGAATGCGGACAGAGTAAAAGTTGGTTTTCTCAGGAATGCTTGCTTGAACTTGCTTTACTAAATCAATACCCGAGACAGCACGACCAAGGGTTTCGTGGCCAGTGCCTGCAATGATGGCGCACAGAAAAAAACCACTCGCAAAGCTGGTAATACTAGATAAACCATTGCGTTTACTTTGTAACAAGGCAAGCAGGCTAAATGAAACTAAGGCAATGAGTGCAGCTATCACCCAGTAGGTGTACTGCGCATACGCTTCAATCTCATCTGGTCTGGCTTGCTTGCCTACTTCATCCAGGAAGAGAAAACCCACAATTCCTAAAAGTGCAAAGCATGCGGTTTGTACGCGCCAGAATGAAGAGAGCGAGTTGCTGAGACTGAGATTGCGATCTAAGTAATTTCCAACAATGAGTGCTAGCGCGGGAAAGATAGGGATGATGTAGCCAGGCAGTTTGGATTGAGAAAGGCTAAAGAATCCGAGAATCACTGCAAACCAGCATGTTAATAACCAGCCGCTTGAGAACTTACGATTACGCTCGAGCCAGGCTTGTCTAATAGCTCCAGGAATCTGTGCCACCCAAGGTAAGAAGCCCAATATGAGCAAGGGGATGAAGTAGTAGATAGGGCCGGTTCTACTGTGAGCAGTTTGCGTGAAACGTTGCAGGTGCTCGTGAATAAAAAAGAACTCTAAGAATTCGGGATTGCGTTGCGCCACCAATACAAACCATGGCGCAGTAATTGCCAGGAACACAAGTGTTCCGCTCACAATATAAAGACGCTTCCAGATTTTCCAATCCCAAGCAGTGATCGAATAAACAACAAATACCATGCCAGGTATTGCTACGCCAATAACACCTTTGGATAAAGTGGCTAAAGCCATGAAGGCCCAGCAGGCCCACATCCAATGGCGAGTGCTATTTTGATTGCGAGAGTTTTGAGCTAGCAGTAGGCTGCATAGCGCGGCAACCAAAAATGCTGACAGCCCCATATCTAGTGAGTTGATGTGACCACCGATAACCCACATTGGACTCGATGCCAAAACTAGTGAGGCCAGCCAACCAGCGCGAGCACTATAGATACGCGCCCCAGTAAATCCTATGAATAGTATTGTTAGGAAGCCAGTGAGGGCCGTCCAAAGACGAGCTTGCCAATCACCGATTCCAAAAATATTAAATGCAGTGGCGGTTGCCCAAATTTGTAATGGTGGTTTCTCAAAATATTTATACCCGTTGTAGCGCGGAGTAACCCAATCGCCAGTGACGAGCATCTCTCTGGCAATTTCGGCATAGCGACCTTCATCAGAGGGAATAAGGTGACGGTAATTTAAAGTGCCAAACCAGAGCAATCCATAAATCAAGATCAAAACTAAAACCTTGGTTGGATTTAAGGACGCTGAATATCTCATTTGGCCAAATTGCATTAGGGTGTCTCAACGATAAGGGCCAGTAGAACTTGGCGACCCTCGCCAACCAAAATGTTGTAAGTCCGACAAGCGGCCTGCGAGTTCATGACCTCAAAGCCGATTTTGGCGGCAATCAGTGTTTTGAGTAGCTCAGGCTTAGGGAAGTGCTGGTGATTTCCGGTGCCAATAATGATTAATTCAGGCTTAAGAGCTGCTATTTGGGTGAAATGGGCAGGGGTGAGGTCCTCAAATGATTTGACGGGCCACTCCAGGATTTCGCCGTTCGAACTCAATAAAACTGCGTGACTATAGGGAGTCTTATTGATCTCGACGTAGCCTTCACCGTAACCGGTGATCGTATTGGCTCCGGAATGGGGGTCAGATTGAAGCTTCAAGTGGACTCTCTGTCATAATTATGAGGATTATAGCCAGCTGTTTTTTCCTAGATTTCAAGAACTTACCCTTTAATTTATTGTGAAACCGATCCTAAAGTCCGAAAAACTCAATCACGTCTGTTATGACATTCGTGGGCCAGTGCTGGAGCTTGCCCAGCGTATGGAGGAAGAGGGCCACAAAATCATCAAATTAAACATCGGCAATGTGGGTGTTTTCGGTTTTGACCCTCCTGAAGAGATTCAGTTGGACATGATTCGTAATTTAGGGAATGCATCAGCGTACTCCGATTCCAAAGGAATTTTTGCTGCTCGCAAGGCAATCATGCAGTATTGCCAGGAAAAAGGCATCCAAGGCGTTACTTTGGATGATATCTACACTGGTAATGGGGTTTCAGAACTCATTGTTATGGCAATGAACGCATTGCTCAATACGGGTGATGAGGTTTTAGTTCCTGCTCCTGACTATCCCTTGTGGACTGCTGCAGTAAGTTTGTCTGGTGGTACCCCTGTACATTATCTTTGTGACGAGTCTAAGGATTGGGCTCCAGACTTAGCAGATCTGCGTAAGAAAATTACGCCCCGCACTAAGGCGATTGTGGTGATTAACCCCAACAATCCCACTGGTGCCATTTATTCCAAAGAGGTATTGCAAGAAATCACATCCATTGCACGTGAACATGGATTAATTTTGTTTGCTGACGAGATTTACGACAAGATGCTTTATGACCAGGAGAAGCATATCTCTCTGGCCTCACTCTCAACGGATGTCGTGACCATAACCTTCAATGGCTTGTCCAAGAATTACCGTTCTTGTGGGTATCGCGCTGGTTGGATGATTGTTTCAGGTGACAAAGAGATGATTCGAGATTACATCGAAGGTCTCAACATGCTCTCTTCCATGCGTCTATGTGCGAACGTTCCCGGGCAATATGCCATTCAAACTGCATTGGGTGGATACCAGAGTATTAATGACTTGGTGGCCGAAGGTGGTCGTTTAGCTAAGCAGCGTGATCTAGCTTGGAAGCTTATTACTGCCATTCCTGGTGTGACTTGCGTTAAGCCAAAGTCAGCGCTCTATTTATTTCCGCGACTTGATCCTGAGATATACCCGATTGAGGATGATCAGCAGTTTGTCGCTGACCTCTTGAAGGAAGAGAAGGTATTGTTAGTGCAGGGCTCTGGCTTTAACTGGGCCAAGCCTGATCATTTCCGAGTAGTGTTCTTGCCTCATGAAGATGTTCTCACGGAGGCCATTGGTCGCCTTGCCCGTTTTCTAGAGCGTTATCGTCAAAAAAATAGTCGTAAAGCGGCTAACTCAACAGCAACAAAGGCATCATGAAACCGATTCAAGTTGGTCTATTAGGTATTGGCACTGTAGGTGGTGGCGTATTCACTGTTCTCGAGCGCAACCAAGATGAGATTACTCGTCGTGCTGGTAGAAGCATTCGCATTAATACTGTTGCTGATCTCAATGTAGATCGTGCCAAAGAATTGGTAAAAGATCGCGCGCAAGTAGTTAGTGACGCTCGTGCAGTGATTAATAACCCTGAGATTGATATTGTTGTTGAATTAATTGGCGGCTATGGGATTGCTAAGGATTTAGTCCTAGAGGCTATTGCTGCTGGCAAGCATGTGGTTACTGCTAATAAGGCTTTGATCGCTGTTCATGGGAATGAAATTTTTAAAGCCGCCCACGAGAAGGGTGTCATGGTTGCCTTTGAGGCTGCTGTTGCGGGCGGCATTCCAATCATTAAGGCGTTACGTGAAGGTTTGACTGCGAATCGTATTGAGTGGATTGCTGGAATTATTAACGGCACAACGAACTTCATTCTTTCTGAGATGCGCGACAAAGGTTTAGATTTCGCAACTGTCTTGAAAGAGGCGCAACGTTTGGGATATGCAGAGGCAGATCCGACTTTTGATATTGAAGGTGTTGATGCTGCCCACAAGGCAACGATCATGAGCGCAATTGCATTTGGTATTCCAATGCAGTTTGAGAAAGCGCACATCGAAGGTATCACCAAGTTAGATGCGATCGATATTAAATATGCTGAGCAATTAGGTTATCGCATCAAGTTGCTTGGCATCGCCAAAAAAACAAACACTGGTGTAGAGCTGCGCGTTCACCCCACATTAATTCCAACGAAACGTTTGATTGCAAACGTTGAAGGGGCGATGAATGCTGTGCAGGTATTTGGTGATGCAGTTGGCACAACTTTGTATTACGGTAAGGGCGCTGGTTCCGAGCCAACAGCTTCAGCAGTAATCGCCGACTTAGTGGATATCACTCGTCTCTTGGGGGCTAGCCCTGAGAATCGCGTTCCTTATCTGGCATTTCAGCCGGATGCAGTTCGTGATATTGCTGTTTTGCCAATGGGCGAAATTACAACCAGCTACTACTTACGCTTGCGCGTAGCAGATCAAGCTGGTGTTTTGGCTGACATTACAAAGATCTTGGCAGCGCACAGTATCTCTATCGATGCGCTCTTACAAAAAGAGGCTGATGAGGGCGAGAGTCAAACTGATTTAGTGGCTCTTACTCATGAGACTAAAGAAAAGCATATGCTCGCTGCCATTCGGGAAATTCAAAATCTCAAGACGGTTGCGGGTGAAGTTGTCAAAATCCGTTTAGAAAATTTGTCTTAAGAAAAATACATGCGTTACCAATCGACTCGGGGCAATAGCCCACAACAATCCTTTCTAGAAATCCTACTGGGTGGTTTAGCGCCAGATGGTGGCCTGTACTTGCCAGTGGAATACCCAAAGGTGAGCAAAGAGCAATTGGATTCTTGGCGCGGCCTGTCTTATGCAGATCTTGCTTATGAAGTTTTAAGCCTCTATTGCGACGATATCCCCGAAGGTGACTTACGCACCTTGCTGCGTAAAACTTATACCGAGCAAGTCTATTGCAATGGCCGTTCTGAAGACAATGCAAAGGACATTACCCCATTGCATTGGCTGGGCGAAGAGCAGGGCACTCGTATTGGTTTATTAAGCCTATCTAATGGCCCAACTCTGGCCTTCAAAGATATGGCGATGCAGTTACTCGGTAATCTCTTTGAGTACGCTCTCAAGAAAAAAGGGCAGGAGCTCAATATTTTGGGGGCAACCTCAGGTGATACCGGCAGCGCAGCTGAGTACGCAATGCGCGGTAAAGAAGGTGTCAAAGTATTCATGCTTTCACCGCGTGGCAAGATGAGCTCATTCCAATCTGCGCAGATGTACTCTTTGCAAGACCCGAATATTTTTAATCTGGCTGTTGCTGGCGTATTTGACGACTGCCAAGATATTGTTAAAGCTGTCAGTAATGACCATGCATTCAAAGCAAAAAACCAAATTGGTACAGTGAACTCCATTAACTGGGGCCGGGTTGTAGCCCAAGTGGTTTATTACTTCCAGGGTTATTTATTGGCTACGAAATCTAGCTCTGAAAAAGTTTCCTTTACCGTACCATCAGGTAACTTTGGAAACATCTGTGCCGGACATATCGCCCGCATGATGGGTTTGACAATCGAGCATTTATTAGCCGCCACTAATGAGAATGATGTGCTTGATGAGTTTTTCCGAACAGGCGTCTATCGTGCACGCAAGTCTGCAGAAACTTTGCATACGTCCAGTCCGTCAATGGATATCTCTAAGGCCAGTAACTTTGAGCGTTTTGTTTTCGATCTCATGGGCAAGGACGGCAAGGTTACCGCTGGAATGTTCAAGCAAGTTGATGAGGCGGGTGGCTTCGATATTTCTAAAGATACTGTCTTTAAAGAGATTGCCAAGTATGGCTTCCAATCCGGCCGCAGCACGCATCAAAATCGCCTAGAGACAATCCGCAATATTTACGAGCAATACGGCATCATGATTGATACGCATACTGCCGATGGCGTGAAAGTAGC
>JBJOJF010000202.1:0-10401 GCA_046046735.1 Pseudomonadota bacterium | reverse complement strand
AATCTTGGGGGCTTGACTCAAATCCTGCTCTGACTGGGTTGAGCTCAATATAACGCTGGCAACGTAAAAAATAGTCTGGATCTATTAGGGATGATCGAAACCGCCCCTCCCAAATTGTTCCGGAACGATGATGCAATTGATTGAAATATTGAGCGTAACGTCGACCTAGCGATTGCATTGTTTTCGCTAAGGAGTCCTCGCTCTGCGGTGTCATCAATAAGTGAACATGATTAGGCATCAGGGCAAATGCATGTACGGAGCAGCCAAATTGTTTGGCGGCTTCTCGTAACCAGGCGAGATACTGACGTCGATCAGCCTCGCTAAAAAATAAAACTTCACGATTATTGCCACGCACCATCACGTGCATTGCTTGGCCAGGAATAATGGTGCGCGCTTGTCGTGCCATTGTTAAAGCGAACTACTGTAGTTCGCGAACGCCGCCATTGTTAGAAAACTCAGGAATGAACCAATCGCCATCCACTTGAGTAACACCAGCCGGAATTTCGCGGCCTTGTTGCGGCTCATCTTTCAACGCAGTTGCCATATATGTAGTCCACATTGGCAATGCCAAACCGCCACCAGTTTCGCGATCACCTAAGCTAGCAGGCTTATCAAAACCAATCCAAGCGACTGCAACAACCTTAGGGTTGTAGCCAGCAAACCAAGCATCGTGTGAATCATTGGTTGTACCAGTTTTACCGGCAATATCATTGCGTCCTAACTTTGCTCTTGCACTTGCAGCGGTACCGCTCTTAGTTACTTCTTGCAACATGCTATCCATCACAAAAGCAGTACGTGCATCGAGTACACGCGTTGCATCTACTTTTGCTTGAGTAGGTTTTGCTTCAAATAAAACTGTGCCTTTTGAATCAACCATCTTATTAATTAAAAATGGATCGACACGATAACCGCCATTAGCAAACACACTATAAGCAGTGGCCATTTGCAAAGGGGTTACTGAGCCCGCGCCCAGGGCCATCGTTAAGTAAGGAGGATGCTTCTCAGCCTCAAAACCAAAGCGCTGAATATATTCTTGAGCATAAGAAGGGCCAATCGCACGAATAATGCGAACTGAGACCAAGTTCTTTGACTTTGCTAAAGCAGTACGCAAGCGCATAAGACCATCGTACTTGCCGTCATAGTTTTTTGGCTCCCAGGCCTGACTACCCGTTTCCATGCTGCCAATAGATAAAGGTGCATCGTTCACCATAGTGCTTGGAGAAAAACCTTTCTCAATAGCGGCTGCATATATGAAAGGTTTAAATGATGAGCCGGGCTGACGCTGCGCCTGAGTTACGTGATTAAATTGATTGCGACGGAAATCAAAGCCGCCGACCAGCGAGAGAATTGCCCCAGTCTCAGCATTCATCGAGACAAAGGCAGCCTCTACTTGAGGTAATTGAGCTAGCTTCCAAATACCATCAACGGACAAGAGTCTAACGATTGCACCGGGACGTAAACGTTTTTTAGGTTGGGTGCTATCTGTTAATGATGCTGCAGCCAACTTCATACCCTCACCCTTGAGGGTAATAGTATCTCCAGTGGAGATCATGACTTGCATCTCTTTTGGTTTGATATCGAGCACAACACCAGACTGCAAATCATCTAACTGCGGGTGCGCGAGTAGAGCTTCATCGATTGCACGCTGACGCTTCACTGTATCTTCAGGTAAATCAATAAAACCCTCTGGTCCGCGATATGCGTGACGTAAGTCATATTCGTAAATACCGCGACGCACTGCTTTGTACGCTGCATCTTGGTCAGCTTTTAAGATGGTTGTGTAGACATCGATTCCCTGGGAATAAATTGCCTCACCATATTGCGCAAAGAGCAACTGACGAACCATTTCCGCTGGAAAATCTGCCCTAGTACTAAATTCATTTCCTAAGCCACGTATGTGAAGCTCTTCAGCCATGGCTATCTGATATTGCTCTGGCGTGATGTAAGACAAATCCCGCATTCTTTGCAAAATGTATTCTTGACGAATCTTGGCGCGCCGGAAATTACTGACCGGGTTGTACGCTGAGGGTGCTTTTGGTAAGCCAGCCAACATTGCAGACTCTGCAATGGAAATATCCTTCAGGTCTTTGCCGAAATAAATCTGGGCCGCACTAGAAAATCCATAAGCCCTTTGACCTAAGAAAATCTGATTCATGTAAATCTCAAGTATCTTGTCTTTACTTAATTGCGACTCGATTTCCCAAGAAAGCAATACCTCATAGATTTTTCGACTAAAGGTCTTTTCATTACTGAGGAAAAAATTCCGGGCGACCTGCATCGTGATGGTTGAGGCGCCCTGAGAAAGATTACCCCTCAAATTGGTAAGTGCCGCCCTTAATATCCCCACATAATCGACACCACCATGCGAGTAAAAGCGATCATCCTCAATAGCTAAGACCGCATTTCGCATGCTCATCGGAATTTCACTCAAAGGAATGACCTTACGACGCTCTTCCCCAAACTCCCCAATCAGCACCTTATCAGCGGTATAGATACGCAATGGAGTCTTAGGGTTGTAATCAACCAATGCCGAAATTTTTGGCAAGTTGGGCTTGGCAATCAGAAAGGCATAACCAAGCAAAAGGGTGACCACCACCGCAAATACCATGGCGATAATTAAGAGGGCTTTTACAAGAGGGTTGCTACCTGATTTCTTAAAAGAGGAATGCTCCGCTCTTTGCTGACCAGGACGTCTATCAGGCTGTCGGTTAAACCGTCGATTTAGCGGCGGTTTGTCTTTTGGGGGTAGAGCCATAGACTCAAATTATAGGGTGCTTAGCAAATATCACCCCAAGCTCCAAAACCCTTGTTTCAATGAAAAATTACTGCGATTTCACTGACACTGAATTCAGCTTTTCCTGATCGTTTTTACTATCCCTGAGGCAAACAATATGGCATGCCTGCTCGCCATATTTCTAGCCAATCTTTTGATGATATTTTGAGTGATCTGGGGGACGATCCAGCTATTCCGGACCCCCATGGAATTCGCAAATCTTCAGCGCCTCGACACCCTGAACCAGAGCCGCCAACCAGGCTCAAGCAAGCTATTTTTACTTCGAGTGGCGCTCATTTAACTGGCCTCAAGATAGCCCCCAGCCTGGTTCTTGGTGGGATTTTCATCCTCATGATTGGGGCTCTTTTTATGGTCATCGAATCCCATAAAGAAGCTTTGAACGGGGAGATTGAGGGGCTTCAAAACCAACTCTTGGGCATCAGGAAAGAGTTGACCTCACTTCAGGGAAATATCGATCAAGATCAAGATGACCTATATCAAGCAATAGATGAATTAGAAGTAAGTATTCACTCATTAAATACTAGACCAGCCATTGAGCCCACAAAAAGCAGGCCCACAGCACTCCCAGAGGAGGTGGAACTTCGCAGCTGGAGGTATCTAGGGCTTATTCGGATCAATGGCTCAGAGCAAGCTTTTTTTCATACCAAGAAGGCCGCCAAGATGTTGGCTAAAGATGATCTTGCTTTAGGGGAGTGGCGCTTGGCTCAGGCTCAAAAAGAAGGAGCCACTTTGATTCATCCCAAAGGTAAATCTATCCACCTCAAGTCAGCCAAGTCGGAATGAAAGCACCAAAAATCCAGCCTCAATTTCTCAGCTTAATGGCCACAATCCTGCTAATAATTTTGTTCAGGTCAGGCCCTGGAATGAGCTCAGAAATAACCCCCGCAAATCCTGCAAAAGAGGGCTTAATTAGTTTGCAGTTTCACCAAATTGAAGTAGCCGAACTTTTACAAGTTTTAGCCAAAATTGGCAAAACCAACTTTCTTCTCAGCGAGTCAATTCAGGGGAAAATTTCTGTCGACCTGAGCAATACTCCATGGCAAACCGCACTCCATTCGATTCTTGCCAGCAGAGGATTACGCCTGGTTCGTAATGGGGATATTTACTGGATTGGACCCCATGCAGAAATACAAAGCTTCCAGAAGTTCCGGCGGGAAGATGCCGCCCTACCTTTTGGAGGGGACCATATCCATAGCCCGCGCCAAATACTGATCGAGGCGCGTATCGTCGAAGCAGATCAGCGCTTTGCCAGGGAACTCGGGGTAAAGCTTGGCTATCACCTCAATGGGGCTGATCAACATCCAGATCAAAAAGCCAGCGCAGCGCTTGATCTTGCTGGATCAGGTTTAAGCGGCTTTAACCCTGCTACCGTAGCCGCCACCCTAGTTTCTAAGAGTGCAGCCAGACTCTTGCAAATGGAGCTTTCAGCACTTGAATCGGATGGTCAAGGCAAGATTCTGTCCAATCCACGGATCATGACTGGAGATCAAGTGAAGGCCACAATTGAGCAGGGTACGGAGCTGCCCTATCAGGTGAGCTCTCAAAGCGGCAGCAAACTGCAATTCCGAAAGGCCAATCTGCGCCTGGAGGTTCTGCCCAAAATTCATCCAGATGGAAAAATATCGATGTTGGTGGGAATCAATAAAGACACTGTTGGCATGAAAACGGAGCAAGGGTATGCGATTGACACCAAGAGTCTGAGCTCTGAAGTGACGGTCGAGAATGGGGGCACGGCAATCATTGGAGGAATCTTCCAGACTACCGAGCGCGAAGATGAAATAAAGGTGCCGATTTTGGGTGATATTCCCATCATTGGCCATTTGTTCCGGCATAAATCCACCTTAGCCGATAAAACTGAACTATTAGTCTTCTTAACTCCCACAGTTCTAGATAAACACTAATAAAATCAAGAGGTGAACTCTTCCTCTACCAATATCTTTCTCATCGGCCTCATGGGCGCCGGGAAGTCGACCGTTGGGAAATTGCTAGCCAAAAAACTAGGGCGCCGCTTTTTGGATGCCGACCATGTAATTGAAGAGCGATGTGGAGTCAAAATTCCCGTCATCTTTGAGATGGAGGGCGAAGATGGTTTCCGCAAGCGGGAAGCACAAGCTATTAAAGACATTACTGCAGAGCAAGACATTATTCTGGCAACCGGAGGTGGTGCCGTCTTACTGCCAGAGAATCGCCAATTCCTCAAAGAAAGAGGAACCGTTATCTATCTTCACGCTAACCCGATTGAACTTTGGCATCGAACCAAAGGCGGGGAAGGAAGACCATTACTCAAAAATGGTGACGCAAAAAAAATTCTAGAAAATTTATATGCGATTCGCGATCCTCTCTATCGCGAGATTGCCGACCACGTCATTGAAACTGGCAAACCCAGCGTCAATCAATTGGTTAATACCTTAATCATGCAACTCGAACTCTCCGCATAAATTTATTCATGAAAACATTAGAAGTTGATCTCGGTAACCGCAGTTATCCCATTCATATTGGTACGGATTTGATTGATCAGGCAAATTTGTTTAGCGCTTGTGAAAAAGCTACGTCAATTTATATCGTTACCAATACAACTGTTGCCCCTTTATATGCACAGCGTCTAACCAAGACTTTAGAAAAACTGGGTAAGCCAGTTAGAACCATCATCTTGCCGGATGGTGAGTCTTACAAAGACTGGAAAAATCTCCAGCTTATTTTTGATGATCTCCTTAAATTTGGCGCTGATCGTCAAACGATGTTGGTTGCCTTAGGTGGTGGCGTCATTGGGGATATGACTGGTTTTGCTGCAGCAAGCTTCATGCGTGGCATTCGCTTTATTCAAGTACCAACCACGCTACTGGCTCAGGTTGATTCCTCTGTTGGCGGAAAAACGGGGATCAATCATCCTCTTGGAAAAAATATGATTGGCGCCTTTCATCAGCCTGTGGCGGTGATTGCAGACTTAAATACTCTCAAGACCTTACCGGCACGCGAGCTTTCTGCCGGTCTTGCAGAAGTGGTTAAGCATGGTGCGATCGCGGATGCTCAATTCTTAGATTGGATCGAAGTAAATGCGCAAGCCCTATTGGCATGTGATACCGATGCAATGGCTCACGCCGTACTGCGCTCTTGCGAAATCAAATCTGCTGTAGTTTCCGCCGATGAAAGAGAAGGCGGTATTCGCGCCACTCTCAATTTCGGCCATACTTTTGGCCATGCCATAGAAGCAGGTATGGGATATGGTGAATGGTTACATGGTGAAGCTGTTGGATGCGGGATGGTGATGGGTGCAGACCTATCACGTCGACTGAATTTAATTACTCAGGCTGAAGTAGACAGACTCACCAACATTATTCGCTCCATGAACTTGCCAATCAACCCCCCGAAGTTTGGTGCTGAGCGCTATATGGAACTGATGCAAGTAGATAAAAAGACTGAGGGTGGCCAAATCCGTTACGTCATTTTGGAAAAAATAGGTAAAGCACAAATCAAAAGTGTGCCTGATGCTCAGGTTATTGAAACGCTTGCTGCTACTGGTGCGGGTTAATTTCTTAGCTTTTCAGTAGACTCAACTCAATTACCTGTCCTGCCTGAGCGGTAGCAAATTCAGAGAGATCGCTCAACAGTTCCCGACCCGTTTTTGTGTCCAACCAAAGAGGCTTAGCCAAGGTTCCTGCCCAGCGGTAGTGATAACCGCCAGATTTAGCAGCAACCCAGATCTCATGCAAAGGTGGCTGGGTATTGACTACGATTACGCTGCGATCTTTAAAACGTATATTGATCACGTTTCCACCCTGACGCTCTACATCCAAATCGAGATCCAAAGTATCGTCTGCAGCCTCTAAAGCCACTTCAAGTGATTGCAGCAAATGACTGCCCAATTGATAAAACTGCTTGTCATCAATGAACTCAGGTGTCGGATTAGATGGATTCATTTTGCTGTCCTGCATGCTATATTCAATCATTCGTTTTAGAGACATTCATGATAGCGATTCTTACCAGAACCCTCGGCATTGGCCTTTTAATATCCCTTGTTGGATGCGGGGTTAGGGGAGCTCTATATTTACCAAATGTGCCACCTGTTTCCCCGGCGCCTACTGAGCCAGAGCCTAAAGGCAAACTGTATCCGCCACAAGGCCCCGCTGCGACTAACCCACCATCGGCCACGCAATGACAAGTAAAGCAATTCCCCTACCGCAATTAGCCGGCTTCACCGAACGCAACGGCAATTGGTACGCTGAAGAAATCCCATTGGCTGATTTGGCCAGGGAATTTGGTACCCCTTTATACATTTACAGCAAAAAAGCTTTGACCGAGGCCTATCAGGCATATGACAAGGCCTGTGTAGATGCTGCCGGCAAAAGACGTGCGCGCGTACATTACGCCATGAAGGCTAATAGCAATCTCGCTGTAATCGACTGCTTTAAAAAATTAGGCGCTGGTTTTGATTTAGTGAGTGGTGGCGAGCTTGCTCGCGCCCTAGCCATAGGTGCAGATCCAAAGAGTCTCGTTTTTGCCGGCGTTGGAAAATCTGCCGCTGAAATTGCTCAAGCACTAGAAGCTGGCGTCAAATGTATTAACGTTGAGTCGATTGCTGAGCTTCAGCAAATCAATCGCGTTGCTACTAAGCTTCATTGTCGTGCGCCAATTTCACTACGCGTTAATCCGGACGTCGATGCACAAACTCATCCTTACATCTCCACAGGATTAAAAGGGAATAAATTTGGCATCGCCTATCACGAAGTTTTAAAAACTTACAGAGAAGCGGCGCTACTTCCACAGATTGATGTGGTTGGCATTGATTGTCATATTGGCTCTCAAATCACAACTACAGCACCCTATCTTGATGCGCTAGATAAGGTATTGGAACTGGTTACCCAATTGAAAAAAGAGGGCATCACAATTCACCATCTGGATTTAGGTGGTGGTCTAGGCATCTCTTATGGAGATGACAATCCACCAGACATTACTGAGTTCACAAACACCCTACTCAATCGCGTTGCTGAGCGTGGCTTTGGTCACTTGGATGTCGTCCTTGAGCCCGGTAGATCCTTAGTTGGCAATGCTGGCGTACTGCTCACGCAGGTTGAATATCTTAAGCCTGGTGCGGAAAAAAACTTTTGCATTGTTGATGCCGCAATGACAGAGCTGATGCGCCCAGCACTATATGAGGCCTATCACGGCATTGTTCCAGTCCAAGAAAAATCAGTCCCTAGCTCCACCTATGACGTCGTTGGTCCAGTGTGTGAATCTGGAGACTGGCTAGGCAGAGATCGCGCCCTCGCTGTTGAAGAGGGGGATCTGTTAGCAATTCTCTCCGCTGGCGCTTATGGATTTGTCATGGCATCAAACTACAACACTCGACCAAAGCCTGCAGAAATTATGGTTGATGGAAAAAATGCTTACGTCATTCGTAAGCGTGAAAACATTCAAGATCTTTTTGCAACAGAAAATATTCTGCCAAATTGATTTAATAAAACATGGGCAATAAAAAACCCCGCTAATACAGCGGGGTTTTTGTTTTGTATTTCAGAAAGACTTAATGCAAACCAGCCATGTAATCTGCAACAGCTTTCATTTCTTGATCTGAGAGCTTAGTAGCAATCGTAGTCATCTGACTGCTATTTTTACGCGTACCTTCACGGAAAGCTAACAATTGCGCAGCGTTGTAGTCAGCCCATTGACCACCCATACGTGGGTATTGCGCAGGAATACCAGCGCCTGTTGGGCTATGACAAGATGCACAAGCTGGCACGCCCTTAGCAGCGATACCACCACGATAGATACTTTGACCAAGTTCAATCGTATTTTTATTTTGAGCCACTCCCTGTGACACAGGTTGCTTAGCCAAGTAAGCAGAAATATTTTGCATATCCTGCTCTGTCAAAGTAGCAGCCATGCCCATCATCACTGGGTTAGCACGAGTGCCGTCTTTAAAGTTTTTGAGTTGTTTAGCTGTGTAAGCAGCATGTTGAGCCGATAACTTTGGCCAAGTAGCTGTTGCGCTCTGACCTTTAGGGCCGTGGCAAGTCAAGCATGCAGTTACTCCACGGCTTGCATCGCCATTGGAGTAAAGAGCCTCACCAGCAGCCAGATCAACCTTTGGCTTACCTGGAACAGCAGCTTTGGCTTCCGCCGCAGGCGCCATAGGAGCAGGATCCGCAGCAAAAGCTTGGGCCGCAAAGCCGCTTAGAGCGAAAATAGACAGAACCGCAAAACCAGCCCGTAAGCTAGTTAATTTGGAGATTTGAGAGGTTTGACGCATTATGTTTACCTTGGCAAAAATTCCTAAAAGTGTTTGGGCCCTACTTTTACAACCCTTTACCCAACACCATGAGATATTTCATGATTTTGCGTGATTTTACAATAGCTTCTGGACATGTCTAAACTCTTTCAAGCCCGATTTTCGACCACAGTCAATGACACCCATTGCCTGCCTGCCACTCCACTTCGGGAGGTGGCCTTTGCTGGACGCTCAAATGCGGGCAAATCTAGCGCTATTAACGTGCTTTGCAACCAAAAAAGGCTGGCTTTTGCCAGTAAAACCCCTGGTCGCACCCAGCACATCAACTATTTCGGCCTTTTTGCAAAAGATGATCTTTTGGCATATTTAGTGGATTTACCAGGATATGGCTATGCCGCGGTGAATCATGAAACGAAATACCACTGGAATGCCCTTCTGAGTGATTACTTGCAAGAGCGCGAGCAACTAGTAGGAATGGTGCTCATCGTCGACTCCAGGCGCGGAATCACCGATCTGGACGAACAAATGATTCAGTGGTTTGTACCAACCGGCAAACCAATCCATGTTTTGCTCAGTAAATGCGACAAGCTCAATAAAAGCGAATGTAAACATGCGCTAGAGGCTGTACGCAAGCAATTGCAGCAGTATGACCCCGCCCTGCCAGACGGTAACGGCGAGTCAAAGCAACTTACGGCACAATTATTTTCAAGCACCAAACGCATTGGTCTTGAAGAAGCCGACAATATTGTCATTAAATGGTTATTTGAAGCAGAGACTCAAGAAGATGAAATCACAAGCTAACAATTTGTTGAACTTTCCAGCCCATCGACCAAGACGCATGCGTCGAGATGACTGGTCACGTCGCCTCATGCAAGAAAATCAAGTCAGCGCAAACGATCTGATTTATCCAGTCTTCTTATTGGATGGGGAAAATCTGTCTCAGGCAGTAGCTTCAATGCCAGGCATAAATCGCGTATCTTTAGATTTGTTATTTCCAGTAGCGCAAGAGTGCGTTGATTTGGGTATTCCTGTGATGGCACTCTTCCCGGTAATTGATGCTTCATTGAAAACACCCGACGGCAAAGAAGCTTTTAATCCGAATGGATTAATTCCAAGTGCAGTACGTGAACTGAAAAAACGCTTTCCAAATTTAGGCATCATGACCGATGTTGCACTCGACCCGTATACAAGTCATGGTCAAGATGGTGTGTTAGATGAACAGGGTCGTATTCTGAATGACGAGACCACCGCCATCCTCGTTCAACAAGCAGTTGCTCAAGCTGAGGCTGGAGTAGATATCGTGGCTCCATCAGACATGATGGATGGTCGCATTGGAAAAATTCGAGAAGCCCTTGAGCAAAAGAAGTTGATTCATACACGC
>JBJOJF010000201.1:0-5486 GCA_046046735.1 Pseudomonadota bacterium | reverse complement strand
GATCAAAGGGCGCGTTTACAGTTGCGCTTGCAAGAGACAGTTGAGAGCCTGTCTGTTTTAGTGCTGACCTATTACGCTGTTAGCCTACTGGCTTATATGGCTAAAGGTGGTAAAGAGGCCGGGCTCTCGATTCATCCAGAAATTGTTGCTGCAATAGCGGCGCCAATAGTGGCTATCGTCTTCCTAGTGATTAGTAAGCGTAGGCGGAAACGCATCACTGCTATTGGTCAGGCTCAGTAGTCATTAAAAAAGAGGCCGTAGCCTCTTTTTTAATTTCTGCGATTACTTTTTGATTAGCCCAAGCTATCTGCCCAGATATTGTGAGCCCAACCCCAAGCATAAACTCCCTCAAGAGTAGATGGAGCAGGTGAGAGGCCACCAGATCCAGGAACTGTTTTGAAGGTTTTCTCTGCAGCGTTGTACTGATGCACGCTAGCGACGTGAACTACTTCACGATCATTTACAAAGCTGTAGCAAGTATTTGTCAGTACTGGAGCAGGATTTACTTCCCAGCCACTTAACTCAGCCACAATCGCTGCCGCTGCAACTTTTGCATGTTGATTTGCCATGTGACCTGATTTTGGCATCGCTGGAGCAATCTGAATCGAATCGCCCAAGACGTGAATATCTTTACGAGCAGTAGATTCAAAGTTGATGAAATTCACATTAACCCAACGACCATTGGAGTTTGCTAATCCAGACTTCACCGCAATTTCACCAGCAGCCATCTGAGGAAGAACGTTCAGCACATCTGCCTTTACATCATCCTCAACTTCAAGCTTCAATGTTTTTGTTTTTGCATCAACACCAACTACATTGCTCTTTGGACGGTATTCAATGATTCCAGCGTATTGCTCAGCCCAGACCTTTTTGAACAACGCTCCCTTGGAGGTGACATCTTGGTTTGCATCCAGGATGAGAACCTTACCCTTAGGATTGTGTTGCTTAAGGTAGTTGGCAACCTGACAGGCGCGCTCGTATGGTCCAGGAGGGCAGCGATATGGAGCCTCTGGAATGCTGATTGCAAAAGTGCCACCTTCACGCATCGCTGCAATTTGTTTATGCAAGGCAACTGTTTCAGCTCCAGCTTTCCAAGCTTGCAGAGTAACGCCATCCTTGTTAGCTTGAGCTAGGCCCTGGATGCTATTCATATTGAGTGACACGCCTGGAGAAACAACCGCCTTGTCGTAGCGCAATGTTTTACCTGAGGCGAGCTTCACAGTCTTCTGATCCGCATCAATACTGACCACGCTATCTTGAATGATTTTGATGCCATGGCGCTTGCTCAAAGTGTCATAAGGTGAAGTGAGTTCAGCGATAGAGCGTGATCCACCAATCACCAAATTAGACATTGGGCAGGAGATGAAAGAAGGGTTAGGCTCGATGAGAGTGACGCGAGCGGTGTTATTTGAAAAGAGGCGCAGGTATTTAGCGGCAGTTGCGCCACCATAACCACCGCCAATTACCAAAATCTCTGCTTTTTGCAGGGTAGCTGCTTTAGTTTGACCTGAGAGTCCAGCAATTAAGCCGAGTGCGGCAGCACTTTGACCAATAAAATGTCGACGATCCATGGTGCCTCCTTATTGTTTCTTGCCAAGTTGATTGGCAATTGTGGTGAGTTGTTCGTCGGAGTAGCCTTTAGCAAGCTGCGGCATGATGGTGCCCTCTAGAGCACCAGATTTATAAGCTTTTAGTTTGGCAAGCATTTGCTCGCTAGTCAGGTTATTGATGAGTGGCATGCCACCATCAACTACGCCCTTACCATCTGTACCATGACAATTGGCGCAAGTGGCCGCTAAGCCGCGCTTATAAAGCTGATCTGCGGTTTGGGCCAAACTCACACTGCTCCATTGACCGAGACCAACGAGGGCGCTAGCCACAATGATCGGTTTTAAATGCTTCATTCGCATAGGAAAAATCTCCGTCTTACTTGATATCTGTTTAAGGGTGCCGCTAATTGACTCTATCTTAATCAGATGAGTGTGAGATTGGTGGTTTTACTTAGATTGATTTTTAATATCTTTAGGGTAAAAAGCAGCAGTTCAGCCCCTCGCCTGAGGGTTTAGTCATCAAGACCTATAAACTAGGGGGATGCGAGGCACTTTTACCTACCGTAGCGCCATTCTGATCTTATTGCTAGGTGTATTTACCTATCTATATGGTTTGGATAGCCGCTTTGCCCCTAAGAATGGGGATGAATATCCCTACATGCATATTGTTCGCATGACGGCTGACTCGGGCGCTTGGCTACCTTTGCAATCTGAAATGGATGGCATTAAAAATACAAAGCCACCGCTAGTATTTTGGGAGGGCATTCTCAGTACTGGATGGGGTAGTGATTGGAACTTGCAAGCACTGCGTTGGCCCAGTGTTTTATATACAGGTCTGACTTCGCTGTTCTTATTTTTAGCTGTTGCTCGGTTTAGCGGTAAAAAGCAGACAGGCTTATTGGCAGCATTGGTATGGCTTTCATTTTTTGCCACTTACCGATATGGCCGTCCCTTCTTAACCGACCCCCCGGAAGTTTTTTGGATAAGCTTGCCATTTTTCGCTTTTCTATATTGGGGTAAGGCCGCACTAGATTCCAAGCTGCTTTTCCCAGCTTTGGCGGGCCTTTGTTTTGGAATGGCTTTATTGGCGAAGTCATTTGCCTATATCGCACCAGCATCTTTTGCCTTGGGTTTGTTTTACTGGCGCTCGCGTGAATGGAATTTGCCTAAGGTCATTATTTCCGACTTATATAAAGTCGTTTTCACTGTTTTATTGGCCTTGGGTATATTTGCACTTTGGTTTTGATTAGACCCATTCCCAGAAGCAGTCTGGAAAGAATTTGTATTGGGGGAGTATGCCGGCAAGTTTGAAGCCCGCAGCTCAGCTTATCTCTTGGATTTAGTGAGCGGCGGCGACAGTATTTGGATGATGGTATTTACCTCATTAGCAAATGCTGGCTTATTTTTATTTGTTCTGCTTTCAGCGCTCGCGCAATGTTGGCGTCAACGTCGCTTTTTGACGCTTGAAGAAAGCCTCTTGCTGTTATTAGTTCTAGCCTTTTTTATTGTCTTTAGCCTGCCCAGCCAGCGTTCTGGACGTTATCTTTTGCCGGTGATGCCAGCCTTTGCAGCTTTAATTGCTCTGTATTGGGATCGCTTGCCCTTGTGGGGTTTTCGAATTGCACTCCTATTGCAATTCATCTTGCTATCAGCCCTTGCTTGGGTAGGTGCAAATCTTCAGTTATCTAAGTTCTTGGGGCAAGCTGGTCTTTGGAATTATTCCTATTGGCATTGGCCTTTCGTGGGGGTCTCGCTATTGCTGGTCTTGATTGGACTTGTTAGTCGAGATCGCTGCAAAACAATGGCCTTGGCTGGATGCTTTCTTTGTTATTGCGCTTTGACTAGTAGCCTATCTCCATTGGAGGGTAGTTTAGGGCGCTATGATCGCGACACTATTCAGAACGTAGTGGGGCAGGATATTTGGGTACCTTGCGACTACCGTGCGAAAGATGAAGAGTACAGGCTCTTATTGCCAGGTACAAAGCTTCATGGTTACCCGGCAAAGGATGCGGGTGATGCTCGCTTACTGAGTCAGACTTATCCCTTAGTAGCAGTACAAGCTGCCATTGGTGCCATCCCTGAGATTTGTGAGTCTTGCAAAATTGTTGGTAAGCGCATGGAAATGCGGGCGCGTCATTCTGATGAAGAAATTAAGGCGATACTCATGGGTCAAATTGGGGAATATCTGTTTGTGAATGAATATTTAGTCTTAACTCCAGCAAAAATGGAAATGCCAATCGTTGGCAAGGATGCTTGTCGATGAGTCGGGTTATTGCCTTTTGCGTTCTGTTGCTTGCATCAGTTTTAGCTTATCTACACCTAGATAGTCGACCAGCATGGGCGCCATTTGCGATTGAGGCTTCTTCCAAAGAAGGCAATGAAGTTGGAGACTTGGGGCAAACGACAGAGTCAATCAAACCCCTAAAGGGGGGTAAGCAACTAGCGCCAGTTAAAAGCCCGCTAGGTTCCGTCCGGGCGGATTGGATACCGGACACCGGTGCGCCATCGGTTCATGCTGCCTCCTTAATTGCTTTAAAAGATGGCGCAGTCCGAGCATTTTGGTTTGCTGGAAGCAGGGAGGGCGCCCCAGATGTAGTGATTAATACTGCGGTGTATGACCCCCAAGCGGCGCGATGGAGTGCGCCCACAGTAGTGATGGATCGAGTTGGTGCTGAACGCGGCTTATCACGTTACATTGCGAAGTTGGGCAATCCGGTTCCGGCAAGAATGGCTGATGGCCGCATGCAATTATTTTTTGTGACCGTTTCCATTGGGGGGTGGGCAGGAAGCTCGATCTCCACGTTGATTTCAGATGATGAAGGATTAACTTGGGGTAGACCTGATCGTTTAATTTCTTCTCCATTGATCAATTTGAGTACATTGGTGAAGTCGCCCCCTGTGAGGTTTGCAGATGGTCGTATGGGTTTGCCTGCTTACCATGAGTGGATTGGCCGCTTTGGCGAATTTTTAAGAATTGACGCGAACCAAGTGATTGATAAACGGCGCATGAGTTCTGGCAGGAGTGCCATTCAGCCGGCAATTTTTGTTGATAGCGCGCAGGAGGCGAGTGCCTTCTTTCGTCAAACTCGATCTAGTTCGCAACCCAAGCAGATTCCAGTAAGTGAAACAGCTAATGCTGGCCAATCATGGACTATTGGCAAAGACTTAGAGATCGCGAATCCGAATTCGGCAGTTGCCGCACTCACTTTGAGTAACGGTAGTCGAGTATTGGTTTTAAATAATATTGAAGCTGGCCGGTATCGCCTGGTTATGTTGATCAGCGAGACAAAAACTTCTCCATGGAAAGTAGCTCAAGTACTAGAAGATGATGAGTCCTTAGCAAACGATCGGCGGCGAGAGTTTTCTTACCCATACTTAATTACTGTAAATGGCGAAGATGCACATTTAGCTTACACCTGGGATAGAAAAAAGATTCGTCATATGTACTTCCCGGCAGCTTGGTTTAAACAAACGCTGAGTAGTTTGAAGGAGTCATCATGATGAATGCATATCTACAGTCTATTGCCCTAATCGAGATGTCGATCAGTTGTGCAGTCGTATTAGTTTGGCTGGTTCAGAAGGTATCTAAAACAGAAATGCCTGTTGCGATTCGTTTGGCGCTCCTACTAATTTTAGGTAATCTCTTTTTCTGGCCTATTGGTCTCTCTCTCGAGTTGCCTTTGTCGGCCTATGTTCGTGGAGTAACGGGGGATCTCAGTATTGTGACTTTGCTGTTACTTTGGGGAAGTATTTTGCCCGCCTCTCAAAAGACTCCACTAGGCTTTAAAGTGTCTGTGGCTTTTCTTGCAATTGTTTTTTACCCACTAGCCCTCGGGTTTGGAATGTTTGATCCATATGCCTTAGGTTATGGATCACTTGGACTCTTAATTGCAGTGATTATCTTGGCAGTGATTTGTGGTTTGGCAGGGTGGGTTG
>JBJOJF010000200.1:0-10570 GCA_046046735.1 Pseudomonadota bacterium | reverse complement strand
ATAGCTGATCAGCTGTCTGTTCACTATCAAAAGCGAATAGCAGAAATTAAAGCAAAAGATGCTGGTGAGTTGGCACATCGGGAGTCAATTCAAAAGGCCTTCTTGTCATCTATCTCGCACGACATGAGAACTCCTTTAACTACTATTATCGGTGCCAGCTCATCACTCTTAAAGCAGGGTCAGCAACTGGGAGAGGCACAATCCATAAAGCTGTTAGAACTCATTCATTCAGAATCTGTATATCTCAATGACTCAACTGAAAACATATTGTCTTTAGTTAAGCTTGGTATGTCTGATGGCAACCAGCTTAGGATGGATTGGCAGTCCCCTGAAGAAATGGTTGGGGCAGTCATTTCAAGATATAACAATAGAGAAGTAAAGCCATTACTAGAATTGGTAATGATGGCAAAAGATGAGCTTATCTATGGTGATCAAGCCTTAATCGTGTTGGCATTGACTAATTTGATTGAGAACGCAAATAAGGCCCATTTAGGCAGCAACCCAATACGGATATTGGTAGATAGGGTTGATGACGAAATTCGGATTGGCGTAATTGATGAGGGCTCTGGATTCCCCAAGGATTTTGATAAGGAATTGGCAGGACAGCAACAGTCTTATCAGCGCAATAAAAAAGGGTTTGGTTTGGGCTTATCTATAGTTAGAGCGGTGATGGATAAGCACGAAGGCCGATTGATTATTGAGTCTGAATTTGGTGCCAACCAAGGAACTTATGTGGGCATGGCCTTTCCTTATAGGGCAAGCGCATGATTTCAGATTACATATTGATCGTTGAAGATGATGAGCAAATAGCCCATTTCTTAGTGGCCAGTTTGAGCGCCGCAAAGTATGTCCCTAAGTTAGCCAAATCTTTAGAAGAGGCGAATAAATGCTTGGTTGACAATACACCAAAGCTAATGATTCTCGATTTGGGTTTGCCTGATGGTGATGGAAAAGATTTAATTCGGCAGGCAAGAAAGCAATTTGATTTCCCGATTATTGTTTTGTCAGCAAGACAAGCAGAGCACGAAAAGATAGTTGCTCTAAATGAAGGCGCAGACGATTATTTGTCTAAGCCTTTTAATGTTGAAGAGCTATTGGCAAGAATTAATGTTTGTCTCAGGCGCACTCAGAAGATGTCTATGCGTGACCAGTGCTATCAATATAGAGATTTGCTAATTGATATCTCTGCTGGACTTGTAAGGCTCGAGGGCAATGAGATTCACCTAAGCCCTATAGAACATAAATTGTTGATGTTATTGGCCACTAAGCCAGGCAAAATTTTTACTCAGCGCCAATTACTCTCGGAGATTTGGGGTTCTGAATATGTAGACGATACGCATTACCTCAGAATACACATGGGTAGATTAAGGGCAAAGATAGAAAAGGTATCTGCTGATCCTGAGTACCTATTAACCGAGCTTGGTATAGGTTACCGCTTAGCTATTTCATAGTTGTTTATGCGATTGATACATCGCACATGATCTGATGGGGTATTCAAATCACTGAGTAAGCCCATGTCCATTAGCAATCCAGAGTATTCACAGTCAAATATTCTCCGTCCAATAGAAATTAAAGGCGGCACCCACAGCAAGGGGAGCGTTCCCGCCCTAACTCTCGCTGCCATCGGGGTAGTCTTCGGAGATATTGGAACCAGCCCCTTATATGCCCTTAAAGAATGTTTTAATCCTGAGCATGGCATACCATTCTCACCCGATGCTGTTATGGGCGTCCTTTCAATGGTGTTCTGGGCATTTATCGTGGTCGTATCACTAAAGTATGTGCTGTTTGTGATGCGAGCCAATAATCATGGCGAAGGTGGCATATTAGCCTTAATGGCTCTAGCGCTTAGAACTGCGCCAGCTAATTCTAAAAGAGCATTGACGATCATGATGCTAGGCGTCTTTGGCGCCTGTATGTTTTATGGGGACGCCGTTATTACCCCCGCAATTTCAGTGCTATCGGCAGTCGAAGGCCTTGAAATTGTTTCTCCTCAATTTACGAAATATGTTATTCCGATTACGCTAACTATCCTTGTTGCCCTTTTTCTTATTCAGAAAAAAGGAACCGCTTTAGTTGGTTTTCTTTTTGGGCCAATTGTGGTGGCATGGTTCTTGGTTTTAGGATTAATGGGCGTCTACAACATTATTGGTAATCCTAATATTTTGCTTGCGGCTAATCCAATATTTGCTATTAATTTTTTGCTTGAACATTCTTTACAGGCATTCATTGTGTTGGGCGCTGTATTTTTAGTATTAACAGGTGCAGAAGCTCTGTACGCTGACATGGGGCACTTTGGTATTAGACCAATTCAATACGCATGGTTCTTATTAACAATGCCATGTCTTTTGCTGAATTACTTTGGACAGGGCGCTTTAATTCTTGCTAACCCAGAAGCGATTTCAAACCCATTCTTTCTAATGGTGCCTGAGGCCTATACGCTTAGCTTGGTAATCCTCGCAACCATGGCTACGGTAATTGCTTCGCAGGCGGTAATCTCGGGCGCCTACTCTATGACCAGTCAAGCCATCTTATTGGGGTTTGTACCTCGCATGAAAATCTTGTATACCTCAGAAAAAGAGGTTGGGCAGATTTATATGCCAACAATTAACTGGATGTTATTGGCTTTAGTCATTGCTGTAGTGTTGGCATTTAAGCAATCTAGCAATCTAGCGGCCGCCTATGGAATTGCGGTAACAACGACTATGGTGATCACTACTTTGTTAGCGGCAGTAGTAATGAAGGCAGTTTGGAAGTGGAATTCAATATTAGTTGCGACCGTTATTGGCGCCTTCCTTTTGGTTGACATTGCCTTCTTCGCCGCTAATGCGCTCAAAATAGCTGAGGGTGGCTGGTTCCCACTATTGCTTGGTGCTCTGTGCTTCCTCCTATTGATTACTTGGTACAGAGGCAGAATGCTATTGCGTCAAAAGGCAATCGAGGGCGGCATTCCACTTGAGGCATTTATCAAGTCTTTATTGGTAAGCGAGCCAATTCGAGTTAACGGTACAGCAGTATTTTTAACAGCTCATGTTGACTATGTTCCCGTCGCAATGCTTCACAACCTTAAGCACAATCAAGTTCTTCACAAGAGAGTAATTTTCCTGAAGATGAGTGTTTGGGATGTGCCTTATGTTGAGGATAAAGATCGTATCAACTTGAAAGAGATGGGCGGAGGAGTTTATCTAGTGAGGGCGATGTATGGCTTTAAAGAGACTCCAGACATAAATCAAATTATGGAGTTGCTGGCGGCTCAATACGATATTAAATGTGAGCCCATGGAAACTTCTTTCTTCTTGGCTCGCGATACTGTGGTTCCTTCCGCAATTCCAGGCATGGCACTGTGGAGAGAAAAGTTATTCGCATGGATGTACCAAAATGCCGCTAAGCCATCAGACTTCTTTTCTATACCAACCAATAGGGTGGTTGAGTTGGGTGCTAAGGTGGAGATATAGGATTACAGGAAGCTGTTTTAGCAGTGGCGGGTACTAAATTTAAGCATTCTTAGCCCCGGTCGATTCCGCCCCGGGCCACTAAGAAACACCAAAACCACCTTCGGGTGGTTTTTTCATTTGAGGCCCTCAGGCTGATGCGTAATTCATGGGATCTGTATAAGATGGAAAGAACTAAGGAGGATAGTGATGCCATTGGTCAGAATTGATTTAAGTAAAAAACACTCTGAAGACTTTGCCCGGGAAGTCGGTGATATTGTCTACAAGGTAATGCGAGAGCAAATCAATATTCCTGAGGGCGATAAGTTCCAGATTATTACTAGACATGACTCTGCTGAATTAAATATCCCCCAAAGCTATTTAGGTATTGAATATTCAGATGGGATTATTTTTATTCAGGCGACTATTAGCTTTGGTAGATCTACCGATGTTAAAAAGAATTTATACAAAGGTATTTGTGGGGCGCTAGTGCAGCAATTGAAAGTCAGGCCTCAGGATATCTTCATTAATTTGCTTGAAGTGGATAAAGAGAATTGGTCATTTGGGAATGGTGAAATGCAATACGCCGATAAAGACTAACTATCTTGAATCCTTGCACACTCAACTCTAAAAACAGTCTTTTAGAGTGGCATTTTAGGCAATGAGGTTTGGATCTAATTCTCTAATGCGCTCATCTAAGTAGTAGCCGCCATACTCGGTGTAGCGTAAAAACTTTCGCTTGCAACTAATGCATCCATATACATTCGATCGATTGTAGGGGTGATGTTGGATAGAGATGGGCGCAGCCTCAGACCAAATATTAGTTCCATCTGGGTGATACTCATCCCAACACTCCTCGGCACCTTCGATCCTGAGTGTTCCCAAGAGCTCCAATTTATTAAGCTCAAATGAGCTGGGCACCGACTCCCATCCCGCGCAAGATAGTGATGCGCAGTCTTGACAGTCTCCAGATTTATCTGAAGAACTTGCAATATCAAATAATTGATCGCGATTGAGTTCTATCATTAGTAAGGCGCAATCTCAATAGATCGAAGAATGGCTAAAAAATCATCCACAAGTGGATTTACTTCATTGTCTTTAGTAACCGACAATATTGTTGTGTCGAGTTTGACGTCCGTTAATGGCAAAAACTTCACATCCGGTCTATTGTGCTGCGAAACTGATTGGCCTACCAGTGTCGCCCCAAGCCCTGCGGCTACCAGTCCTAGAGCCGTGTTAATTTCAGTAGCCTCATAAAGAATGTTGGGCAATACGTTTTGCTCCATTAAGAGCTGTACTGAGGTTTTTGAGAACGTACTTTGCGGGTCTTTTGGAAAGGCTATAAATGGGGTATCTAAAAAAATAGCAGTTGATACGCCTTTGCTTTTCGATAAAGGATGATTGATTGGAAGTGCAACAACTAAGGGATCCACAAATACGGTTTCGTATCTTACGTCTGCGATCGAGGGGATCTTATTTATAAATCGTGAGATGCCAACATGAATCAACCCTTTTCTTAATAATTCGGGCTGATGCTCTGAGAGGACTTCTAATAATTCAATTCTTACTTGAGGATGCGCTTCTTTAAAAATCCGAATTGCTTCAGGAAGAATAGAAAACAACGTAGATCGAATAAAGCCAATACTCAACCAGCCGTGCTGTCCGCCTGCAATATCTTTTGCCTCCCTGTAGAGGGCATTTGAGTTATTAATCAACTCTTTAGCTTTGGGATAAAAGAATTTACCAAGCGGCGTCAGCTCCATGGGGCGAGTGGACCGATCAAATAGCTTCCCATTTAAGTCGCCCTCGAGCTGGCTAATTTGCATGCTAATTGCAGTGGGGGCTACAAATAGGTTTGCAGAGGCCGCATTCACGCCGCCGGCATCCACCACTTCACAGAAGTACTTTAGTTGCTTTATGTTCATAAAAATTGAACTTATATGCGATATATTGACATAGATATAAGTAAAACTTTACATGAAACTTGCAAGAAACCAAAATTAGGAGATGCAATGAGTCCCAATGGAGTAGAAATCCATCCACGAAAAGATGCCTTTAAGGAAGGCATTGTTGCCTTAACAGGTTTGGCAACTTCGGTGGTGAGCGATGTACTTGGCAGAACAATCGGCGCAGTAGAAATCTTGCCTGTCAATAAGTCGCCCGTGTCAGTGTGTGGAAATGCGGTTACTGTCAGTGTGCGCTCCGGAGACAACCTGTTAATTCATAAAGCGCTTCAAATTTTGCAACCAGGCGATGTTTTGGTGGTTGATGGTGGTGGCGATGTTTCTCGGGCGCTCTTTGGTGAAATCATGATGACGGTGGCAAAGTCTAAGGGCGCTATTGGTTGCGTATTTGACGGAGCCATTCGCGATGTTGATGCATTTGAAAAGCATCAGTTTCCTTGTTGGGCTCGGGGCATCAATATGCGCGGTCCATATAAAGATGGCCCAGGCTCTATCAATCTACCCATCAATATTGGCGGAATGGTGGTTAATCCGGGTGATGTGATTTTAGGAGACTGCGACGGAATTATTGCGATATCACCTGCTGATGCGCTTCAGGGCGCAAAGCTAGGTAAAGAAAAAGAAATTACAGAACGTAAAACAATTCAATCAATATTAGACGGTAAGTATGACGATTCGTGGGTTGACGCAACTTTAAAACAAAAAGGTGTTTTATGAAATTGAAATCAATATTGGCATTATTTTTTGGCGCGATTGCTATTAACAGCTTTGCAGCTTACCCAGATAAATCAATTAAGTTTTTAGTTCCATGGCCTCCCGGCGGAGCAACGGATCAGGTTGCTAGGATCTTGGTTCAGCCCCTGACTAAAGAGCTAGGCGTTTCTGTATTCGTTGAAAACAAGGGTGGAGCAGGTGGCAATATCGGAACGCAGGCATTTGTGCAGGATAAGCCGGATGGCTATTCCATGTTGATGGCAACAAGTTCTACCAATGCTGCGGGGCCTCATCTATTTGCTAACCAAGGGTTTGACCCCGCCAAAGATTTCACGCCTGTCGTATTGGTGTGCACAATCCCAAACATCATGGTTGTTCCGGCAGCATCGCCATGGAATAGCTTGAAGGATTTAATAAATGATGCCAAGCAAAATCCAGGTAAGTTCACTTATGGATCGGCTGGTATTGGTGCTTCACAGCATTTGGCTGGAGCGCAGTTCAAAACTACAACTGGATTGGATATTCGTCATGTGCCCTATAAAGGTAGCGGCCCTGCAGCGCTAGATCTCATGGCTGGGCATATCGATATGATGTTAGATACAGGCTCTATGGCTAATATTAAAGGTGGCAAGTTAAAGGCTTTAGGCGTTGCTTCCGAAAAGAGAATTCCTGAATTGCCTAATGTGCCCACAATGAAAGAAGCCGGCGTCCCAATGACCGCAAATGCTTGGTATGGCGTAATGTTGCCAGCTGGCGCACCAAAAGATGTAACTGAAAAATTGAATGCTGCATTTAATAAAGTGCTTAAAGACCCAGAGGTTAGAAAGCAGCTTCAGTCTATTGGCGCACAAATAGATGGTGGATCCGTTGCAGAATTTACTAAATTCTCTCAATCTGAAATCAAACGTTATGAAGGCATTGTAAAAATGTCAGGCGCACCAAGAGAATAAGAGCTAGATATCCTGTGGATCTGGCCAATTTTGTTCGGACCCACTAATAATCTCAATAGCCCTCGTTAGTGATAACGAGGGCTATTTGTTTTCTGCCCAGTCGGAGCCTTAAAATCTAATGTAATAACCATTCATTTGAAAGTGCGCCATGAAGCCCGACCCACTTCTTGATCTTCAGTTTCACCGTGATGTCAGTCTCTCTCCTGACCAGATCTGGCAGGGCTTGACTGACCCATCAATTTTAATGAAGTGGTTTTGTCCTAGGCCTTGGAAAGTTGTGGAGTGTGAAATCGATCTACAGCCCGGCGGAATCTTTCGGACGGTAATGCAATCACCCGAAGGTGAAAGCATGCCCGACAACACATGGTGTTTTTTGGCCATCGAACCACAACGACGGCTCGTTTGGACCAACGAGTTTGGTCCTGGTTTTAGACCAAAGCCGCAGCCTAAGGATGAGAATCTCGGATTCTTCTTTGTGGTTGACTTAAGGCTTACGCCACTGAGCAGTGGTGGAACTTCTTATACCGCTAATGTGATGCATCAGAGTGAGGCCAATAAGCAGGCACATGAAGATATGGGCTTCCAGCATGGCTGGGGTGCAGCACTTGATCAATTAGTTGAGTTGATGCAATAAATTTATTTCATCAGAGCGGGTTATTGAGGTGGCCAGTTTTTACGTAGATGAGTGCCCCCTCTTCTTTGGTGAAGGGTGCGTGTTTGCTATACCGAGGACTTCTTATCCAAGTTCCGGCTGGATAGGACCCATGCTCATCATGGAACACGCCTTTGAGCACAAATATTTCCTCTCCACCCGGATGAACATGGGGATTAAAAATGGTATTTGGTGCCCAGTGAACTAAAGCAGTTCCAACGCCATCAAATTCATGAAGCGGCATTACTGATAAACCCGGAACTAGTCCAGGATGCCAGGCAGATTCACTTGTATCTATTCGTACGATTGATTTGTCTTCGGCATGAAATTGCTTTAGCTTGACAAATAAAACACATCCTTCTTTTGAGTGAGGGGTGTGTTTGCTATTGGGTGGGTTGCGAATATAGGTGCCGGCGGGATAATCACCATGCTCATCAGAAAAGGTGCCCTCAAGCACCAGTATTTCTTCTCCGCCAGAGTGGGTGTGCTCAGAGAAAGAGGATTCAGCACTGTATTTAACGATCGAGGTTGCTCGGGCAAGCTCATCACCAACCCGATCAAGATATTTTCTTTCCACGCCAGATATGGGCGATGGACTCCAATCTAAGTCCAGAGTATTAATTACTGCCTTCTGGGAAAAATCAGCATTCATATTCATTTATAGATTCCCATAGAAAGACATCAGCTTACTGGAAATGGGATTAAATTTCCTTGGTCTTGGTCGGGTCCGCTCCAAGCCACCATCGGATGATTTTTATTTCCTCTTTAGATCAGGTATCGTTATCTAGAACTGTAAAGGGATGGACAATTTTGGAAGAACTCTTAATTACGCGAAGAGCAATTTTAAAAACCTTAGCGCTTGCTACGGCAATATTTCCTTTTGCAAATAACGTCTGGGCTAAAAAGTTAGATCAAAGCCCTTTCTCGCTTGGGATTGCCAGTGGTTCGCCGACCGATACATCTATCGTGCTTTGGACGCGTTTATATGATGCTGGAGTGTTTGGTTCCAATATTCCCAATGAGCCCATAGATGTTGGATGGGAGATTGCAGAAGATAAGGCGTTTTTAAGGGTGGTGAAGTCAGGTACTTCGCTAGCTCTGCCAGCGCTGGCCCATTCAGTTCATGCAGAGGTTTCTGGATTGCCATCGAATAAGTGGTTCTTTTATCGATTTCAATGTGGGGGTTTTACAAGTGCGATTGGTAAAACCCGAACCTTGCCATCCCCAAACCAAAGCGTGGATAAATTAAGACTTGCATATGCTTCTTGTCAAAACTATGAGCATGGGTATTTCAGTGCATATAGTCATATGAAGAATGAAGGTTTAGATCTAGTGATGTTTTTGGGTGACTATATCTACGAATATCCTTCGGGTAAGGCTGGGGTGAGATCGGTAGATGGAAGCTGGGCTCTAGATTTAGAAAGTTATCGCAAAAGATATGCTTTGTATAAAGCAGATGAAGACTTGCAATCAATGCATGCTGAATGTCCCTGGATCATGACTTGGGATGATCATGAAGTACAAAATGACTATGCAGGGAATAATCCCGGCACTAAAGGCCCGGCGGTCGATAGCTTCAGTAAGCGCAGGGCTGCTGCATATCAGGCCTACTATGAACATATGCCCTTGCCTGCATCGGTACTTGTTCAGGGAATAGATGGTTTATTAGCAGGCCATGAAATGAGAATTTATGGAAATTTTCAGTTTGGAAAACTTGCCAATATATTCATGCTGGATGATCGGCAATATCGTGATGCTGATATTTGTACGCCTGCAGGAGCTGGGTCTGCAATCTTTGATCCCAAGAGTTGCCCTGAATTAACCAACCCGAATAGAACCCTTCTTGGCACACAGCAAGAGCAATGGCTTGAAAGTGCATTAAGAGATTCGGGTAAATCGAATTGGAGTGTCATTGGCCAACCAACACTCTATGCACAAAGATATCTTGGTGCGGGAGATCAAAAAAGAATTTGGAATGATGGCTGGGATGGATTTCCCGTTGCTAGAAAAAAAATTGATCAGCTTCTAATTCAAAATAAGGTAAAGAACTTTGTAATTTTTGGTGGAGATGTACATCAAAATTTAGTTGGATATATCAAAGAAGATTATGACAATCCAAATAGCGCAACGCTGGGCGTCGAATTTTGTGGAACAAGTATCACTGCTAATTTTGGTGGTGGCGGAAATTTACAGCAAACATTAAAAAATAACCCGCATTTCATTTTTGCTGATGCAAGTCGCAGGGGATACGGCATCGCTGAATTCACGCCTCATGAAATGACGGTTACATTAAGAACGGTGATGGATGCCAAACAGAAGGAATCCAGTATTGAAAGCTTGGCAAAGTTTCGTGTAATGTCTCGTTCTAATAAAATTGATAGATTGAGTTAAGGCTAATGATGAATCCCCAGGCTAAAGAAGTCATTGAAAAATGTGCCCATGACTCTCATGAAGGTTTGGCAACTTTTCCGGAGGTATTGGGTCGTTTAATTAGCGTTGGTGTCGAATCATATTTCGCTGACTACCGTGCTCAATCAACTACTTACTATTTATCTAGCGGTGAGGCTGTACAAATTCCGCTAAAAATGCCGGCGGTAAAGATTCAAATTGCATTTAATCAAGAAGACGTGGTTACAGCAATTCGTGGGGCTCAAAGCGACCGTGTGAGATATCCGGAGTTTCTCAAATTAACCATGTCAGCAGGCTGCATCGGATACATCGTCTGGATTACTGGCAGACATGTGAGCTACCTTGGTAAACAAGGTGAAGTACATATTGAGCATTTTCCTCAAGCATGATGATGCTTGGATTGGCTCGATCCTTAGGAGGGATCTAACCTTCTTCACCTATATTTGTATTTAG
>JBJOJF010000199.1:0-8678 GCA_046046735.1 Pseudomonadota bacterium | reverse complement strand
CGGATCAATTTGGCCAGAGACTGCTTGGAAAGAGGGTTTTGCTTTATGGCGTGAGTTGGGTCTGAATACGCGCGGAGAGTTTATTTCTCCAGTTGCTCTGCAGACGATTCATTGGGCGCATCGCTTGTTTGCTATTTTTGCAGTAATAGCCCTTGGCTTGCTGGGAATCAATGCGCTGACAGTAAGTAACGCTGCCTTATCAACTCTCGCAAGATTTGCTAAGTTATTGTTAGCATTGTTAGTGCTGCAGGCGCTCACAGGCATTTCTAATGTTATTTTTCAGTGGCCATTAATAGCTGCATTGATGCATACAGCAGGCTCTGCAGCGCTGGTGTTTTGCTTAGTGAGATTAAGTCAGTGGTCCACTTGGAATACCCCAATCCAGATTAAGATGGTTAAATCATTATGAGCAGTCCTTCACCTTCCGCCCCTGTAGCGATGCCACGTTGGCGTCAATACTGGGTATTAACAAAACCGCGCGTAACGCAGCTCGCTGTTTTTTGTGCTGTCATTGGCATGTTTTTGGCAACTCCAGGAATGGTTCCTTACCCCGTTCTGATCGGTGGAATTGTTGGCATTTGGTTATTGGCTGGCGCTGCTTTTGCAATGAACTGTTTGATTGAGCAAGCAGTCGATGCCAAGATGAAGCGCACGTCGTGGCGTCCTTCTGCCACAGGAGAAGTCACTCCATTTCACATTACTATTTTTTCAATAGTTCTTGGCAGCTTAGGCATGGTGATTTTATGGGTCTTCTGTAATCCATTGACTATGTGGCTTACCGTTGCAACCTTTGTTGGTTATGCCGTGATCTATACCTGGCTCCTAAAGCCAGCTACACCACAGAATATTGTGATTGGTGGTCTTTCCGGAGCAATGCCACCCGCCTTAGGTTGGGCTGCAGTAACTAATGGCTTATCTGCAGAAGCGTGGCTTTTAGTTCTTATTATTTTTGTTTGGACTCCCCCACATTTTTGGGCGTTAGCTTTATATCGTCGCGATGATTATGTACAAAGTGGCTTGCCAATGCTGCCGGTTACGCATGGCGAACGCTTCACGCTCCTGAATATTTTGCTGTACACACTGATTTTGATTGCGGCTACTTTACTTCCCTATATTTATGGCATGAGTGGGATGATCTATTTGATCTCTGCCTTGATTCTTGGCCTACTGTTTTTGGCTTATGTAGTTGCGTTATTTATTTCTTATAGCGATGAGCTGGCAAAGAAAACCTTCCGTTTTTCGATTACTTATTTGTCGCTATTATTTGCAGCCTTATTGGTAGATCACTATTTCATTTGAGAGCCGTATGAACGCCCTACTTATTTTCCGTCGTCTAGCTTGCCTTACCTTCTTATCAATTTTTGCAATGGCCTTGGTGGCTTGCAGCCCTAAGCCTAGTTTTAAGAATGTTGATATCACTGGAAGCAAGGCATTCGGTACAGACTTTAATTTGATTGATACCGATGGCAAAGTGAGAACGTTGGCGGACTTTAAGGGCAAAGTGGTTGTGATGTTCTTTGGCTATACGCAGTGTCCTGATATTTGTCCAACAACACTTACGGAGATGCAGCAAGTGATGACTTTGTTGGGTCCACAGGCAGATAAGGTGCAAGTTTTGTTTGTGACCGTGGATCCAGAGCGAGACACTGCAGCAATCTTGAAACAGTATGTGCCTGCGTTTGATGCGCGCTTCTTAGGTCTGCGTCCAGCGGATGAGGTCGCTTTAGAGAAGGTGACTAAAGACTTTAAGATTTATTACAAAAAGGTTCCTGGTACAAGCCCAGGCTCATACACTATGGATCACACAGCTGGAAGCTATGCATTTGATCCAGAGGGACATCTACGTCTCTATATCAAGCATGCACAAGGTCCGGAGACCTTGGCACAAGACTTGAAACAACTTCTGAAGTGAACTTGAATTGAGTGAGGGTAATTAGGCTGCTTGAGCCTGTAGGTGGCTGCGCATTTTTTTGAGCGCTGCTGATTCGATTTGACGAACACGCTCAGCTGAGATGCCATATTCACTGGCAAGATCATGCAAAGTTTTTGTGCCATTGCCATCTGCATCCATTGCCAACCAGCGTGATTGAACAATATTGCGACTACGCTCATCTAAGGCCATGAGGGCTTGATCAAGTTGTGGACCATGCAATGCATCAGTTTCTGCAGCAGCCATTACTTCAGTAGGTTCTTGGCTGTTATCAGCCAGCCACTGAATAGGAGCATATGCAGCTTCATCATCGCTGTCATCAGCTTCCAATGCAACATCACCACCTGCTAGACGCATTTCCATCTCTTTAACGTCTGAACCTTTTACATCTAAGGCTTTTGCCAAAGCTTCTACTTCATTTGGAGTTAGGGCGGCAAGCGTAGGCTTGTTGCTACGTAAGTTAAAGAACAGTTTGCGTTGTGCCTTAGTAGTTGCTACTTTGACTAAGCGCCAATTTTTGAGAATGTACTCATGAATCTCCGCTTTAATCCAATGGATTGCATAAGAGACTAAGCGTGCACCTTGGCTAGGGTCATAGCGTTTAACCGCCTTCATGAGGCCGACATTACCCTCTTGAATGAGATCGGCATGTGGAATGCCATAGCCGAGGTATTGGCGTGCTACAGACACTACTAAGCGAAGGTGTGACAACACTAAAGTTTTAGCGGCATCTACATTTTCAGTACGACGAAATTCTTGTGCCAAGTGAAGTTCTTCAGCAGCACTGAGCATCGGTACGCGATTTACGTAGGCGATATAAGAGTCGAGTGTGCCAACCCCAAGGGATGGCAGCATCGGAAAGGCAAGCGAAGCCGCAGCAGTCTGCGCTGCCGGCAATGTTTGCCTTGCTTGCAATTGCGGTTGATATGCTTTCTTTTGAACCATTTTCTTTTTATATATTTTAGGTGTTAATAGAAGTCTATTTTAGCACTCTTGTCAAGAGAGTGCTAATGGTTTTTTAGTCTTGTAACTAATTGATTTAATTGAATAATTCTGAGGAATATTGCTCTGCTGTGAAGGGGGCTAAATCTTCAATTCCCTCCCCTTTACCCAGGGCCAAAACCGCTGGTTTCGCGCCGTCATGAAGAGTGTGGGCAAGTGCGCAAATGACACCTCCTTTGGCGGTCCCATCTAGCTTGGTCACAATTAAGGCGGTGAGCCCTAAGGCGGCATGAAAGGCCTTCACTTGGCTTAAACCGTTTTGACCAGTATTGCCATCAAGAACGAGCAAAGTCTGGTGAGGCGCCCCAGGAAGGGCCTTCCCAATCACTCGCTTCACCTTCTTGAGTTCTTCCATGAGGTGGTCTTGTGTAGCCAGTCTGCCGGCAGTATCAATAATCAGAATATCGCTCTTACGGGAGATGGCGGAATGAATTGCATCGTGGGCAACAGCCGCTGCATCACCGCTCTCTTGGGTAATGACGTCAACTTGATTGCGCCCGCCCCATTCAAGGAGTTGGTTTCGAGCTGCCGCTCGGAAGGTGTCGCCCGCTGCGAGCAGGACCGATTTACCTTGAGACTGAAAGAGGCGGCAGAGTTTGCCAATGGTGGTTGTCTTGCCGGCCCCATTCACGCCAATCACAAGCCACACTTCCGGCATGGTTTTTTGATCATGAACGTATAAGGGGTTGGAGCTAGCCTCTAATGGCTTTAGTAAGCCTGTTACTTCTTGTATCAATAGTGCTTTTAAATCCTCAGGACTGCTTGCTTTCTCGGATTTAGCCGCTTTGCGGAGCTTGCCCATGAGTTGTTCAGTCGTGGGTAATCCCACATCACTGAGAATCAGTGATTCTTCTAGAGAATCAAACCAGGCTTCATCAGTCTGATTGGATTTGAATAGGGATCCGAGGGTTTTACGTAAGCCAAACATAATCGATACAATTTAATCCTTGCATCTTATCAATTTAATTCTTGGGATATGGTGATCTTACAGATGCGCTCCACTTTACTTCAATTTTGTTTCTGCTTAATGGCGTTTAGCCAGATGGTTTGGGCTGCGCCGGAAGGCAGTACGCCCACTACCCATGAGTTTTTACTTGCTAACGGCTTAAAGCTCATAGTGCGTGAGGATCACCGTGCCCCTACGGTTGCTCATATGGTTTGGTATCGCGCTGGCTCCATGGATGAGGTGAATGGCCGCACTGGTGTGGCGCACGTGCTGGAGCACATGATGTTCAAGGGCACCCATCAGGTGAAGTCTGGTGAATTTTCTCGTTTGGTTGCTGCAGTTGGTGGGCGTGAGAATGCCTTTACTTCGCGCGATTACACAGCGTACTTCCAGCAGGTAGAAAAGTCGAAGCTTGATGAAGTCATGAGGCTCGAAGCTGATCGTATGACTAATCTCAATTTTGATGATGCAGAGTTTCTGAAAGAGATTCAGGTAGTCATGGAAGAGCGACGCTTACGTACAGAAGATAATCCCAGTAGCTTGTTAAATGAATCTCTTATGGCTACTGCTTTTATGAGTTCACCTTATCGTCATCCAGTCATTGGTTGGATGAATGATTTGGAGAATATGAAAGCATCAGATGCACGAGATTGGTATCGCAGTTGGTATGCCCCTAACAATGCGACAGTGGTGATTAGTGGAGATGTTGATCCGCAAGCCATTTTGCGTTCAGTAGAAAAGTACTACGGCGTAGCCTCTGCAAAAGAGTTACCAGTTCGTAAACCCCAGTTAGAGCCGCCACAAAAAGGGGTGAAGCGTGTGCAAGTGAAGGCGCCTGCTGATAGCGCTCAGCTAGCAATGGCCTGGAAGGTTCCAAAACTCCATCCTGGAAAGATTGACGATGCTGAGCCTTATGCACTTGAATTGCTGGCAGCTGTATTGGATGGCTATGACAATGCACGCTTGAACCGAGTGCTCGTTAAACAAGAGCGGGTGGTAGATGATGTTGGCGTGGGCTATGACATGATCTCTAGAGGCCCTGAATTATTTTTGATTAATGTCCGCATGGCCAAAGGAAAAACGCTAGCGCAAGCGGAAAGCAGTATTCGTAAGGCGCTGCAAGAGATTGTCCAGAATGGAATTCAAGACTCAGAATTAAAGCGTATTAAGGTTCGTATTTTGTCTGATCAGATTTATAAGCGCGACTCCATCTTTGGTCAGGCAATGGAAATTGGTGGCACCGAGATGGCAGGATTCTCTTGGCGTGATATCGATCTCATGCTTGAGAAAATGCAGGCTATTACTCCGGCCCAAGTTCAGGCAGTGGCAAAAAAATATTTAGTAGACGAAGGTTTAACTATTGCAAGCTTAGATCCACAGCCTCGTAAGTTGAGCGAAGCAAGCAAGGAGGCTAAATAATGCTAAATAGAAAATTACTCAAGCACGCTATCCCGCTCTTCGCATTGATTGTGGGTATGCTCTCATCGGCTCATGCCATATTGCCTATTGAACAGTTGGAGTCATTTAAGGGTGCAAAAGCCTACTTAGTCCAGACTAAATCTTTACCCATGGTAGATATTGAGATCAGTATTGATGCTGGCGATCGATATGATCCAGCAGCAAAGAGTGGTCTGGCCACTATAGCGGGTCAATTAATGAATTATGGAGCTCGTTCTGATAAGGGTTTGCTCAATGAGGCACAGATTGCAGATGAGATAGCCGACCTGGGTGCCAACTTTGGGATTTCAGTTGGCGGTGAGCGAGCCATTATGCGAATTCGGAGTTTAAGTCGCAAGGATTTGCGCGATCGCGCGGTTCAACTTGGGTCAGCCATGTTGAGAGCGCCAACTTACGATGCCAAAATTTTAGCGCGTGAAAAACAAAGAATGACTGCTGCACTATTGGAATCTGAGACGAAGCCAGAAGCTGTATTAGAACGTCGCTTTAGAAAATCAGTTTATGGAAGCTACCCATTGGCTAATTCGCCATCAGTGCAAACGGTGGCTAACATCAGTTCTACTGATTTGCAGCAGTTTCATAAACAGTTTTATCGTGGCGAACGCATGATTGTCAGCATTGTTGGGGACGTTAGCAAAACAGAGGCTGCCGAAATTGTGCAGGGATTATTAAAAGATATCCCGCAGTCTGGCCCAGCGATTGCGCCACTTCCGGAGTTTGTCCGCTCCCCAATAGAGCCTTTAAATCAGCGTGAAACCAATATTCCATTTGATGCACAGCAAGCACATATCGCAATGGGGATGACGGCAATCACTCGAAGCGATCCAGATTACTTTCCATTGTTGGTTGGTAATTACATCCTAGGTGGAGGCGGTTTTGTATCACGTCTCATGTCCGAGGTGCGTGAGAAAAGAGGGCTGGCTTACAGTGTCTTTAGTTATTTTGCACCTGGCAAAGATGCTGGAATATTTCAGGCAGGTGTGCAAACTAAGAATGATCAGGCTGCATTAGCATTGGAGGTTATGAATTCAACCATTGGAGAATTCATTGCAAAAGGCCCGATGCCATCAGAGTTGGAGGCTGCCAAGGCAAACTTAATTAATGGCTACCCTCTGAGGATCGATAACAACCGTAAGCTTTTGGATAATGTTTCGGCGATTGCTTGGAACAATTTACCGCTAGACACGATGGATGTTTGGACCAAGCAGGTTGAGAAGGTGACGCTTGATCAAGTTAAGACTGCCTTCCAAAAACATTTAGCAATGGATCGCATGAAGATTGTGGTGTTAGGGGCGAAAAATAAGTAAGCCAAAAAAACCTAGCGTTCACTCGGAGCCGCCAAAAAAAGTCCGCATCATTGGTGGTATTTGGCGTAGTCGTTTGCTGAGCGTTTTGGATCTTCCGGGCTTGCGCCCAAGCACCGATCGTATTCGTGAAACTTTATTTAATTGGCTTGGGCAAGATTTAGTTGGCCTGAAATGTCTTGATTTATTTGCCGGCACTGGCGCTTTAGGTTTTGAGGCTGCATCTCGATCTGCCAATAGCGTAACGCTGCTTGAAAAAGATAAAAAAGCCTACGCCAACTTACTGGCAAATTTTGCCTTACTCCAATCGTCACCCATATCAGGGGCAGTACAAATTTTGCATGGTGACAGTGTAGAGTTTTTAAAGCGACAGGCAGATGGGTCCAGTAATTTGATTTTCATTGATCCCCCTTTCATGCAGAGCGAGCTCCTTAATCAAGCGCTAATAGAGGCTGCTCGAGTTTGCGATGACAGCGCCGGTGGTGGGATTTACGTAGAATTTCCCTCGAATCGGTCCCGTGAAGAGGTCGAGGCTCTTATACCGGGTTGGCACTGTGGAAAATACTTAGAGGCTGGTCAGGTAAAAGCTTGTCTATTCCGTTCTGGAAGGGACTAAACTCTTGGGTGTAGCTGATAAAGCCTTAGGAGTGTTATGACTGTAGCTGTTTACCCTGGAACATTTGATCCCTTTACCCGTGGTCACGAGGATTTAGTCCGTCGCGCATCCAGTATTTTTGGTGAATTGATTGTCGGTGTCGCTGATAGTCGTAGCAAGCGTCCATTTTTTACCTTAGATGAGCGCATTGAAATTGCCAAAGAAGTGCTTAGCCACTACTCCAATGTCAAGATTGTGGGCTTCTCTGGATTGTTAAAAGACTTTGCTCGTGAGCACAACGCTCGCGTGATTGTCCGCGGTCTTCGCGCTGTTTCAGACTTTGAGTACGAATTTCAAATGGCGGGTATGAATCGCTATCTTTTGCCCGACGTTGAAACTTTGTTTTTGACGCCATCAGATCAGTATCAATTTATTTCTGGCACCTTTGTGCGTGAAATTGCTTCTATGGGTGGTGATGTTAGTAAGTTTGTTTTCCCATCTGTGGAAAAGTGGTTGGTCAAGAAGATCGAAGCCAATAAGAGTAAAGAGTAGGGTCGCTAGGCGTAAATATGGCTTTAATGATTACGGACGAATGCATCAATTGCGATGTGTGTGAGCCTGAATGTCCTAATGATGCAATTTACATGGGTCTCGAGATCTATGAGATTGATCCGAATAAGTGCACAGAATGTGTGGGTCACTACGATGCTCCTCAGTGCCAACAAGTTTGCCCAGTCGACTGTATTCCCCTCAATCCAGTATTCCAAGAGAATCAAACCCAGCTGATGGCCAAGTATCAAGCCCTCACTGCAGCCAAAAAAGCATTAGTGAAATAAGCGCTACTTAATTGGTTTTAGAGTGTAGTTCTAGCATTGCCGCCTGGGTGTCGCCCTTCAAAAACAAAGGCAGAATTTTCAAGCCATCTTCAATGCTGGCATCAATCTGTTTTTGCTCTACCCGCAATGGTCGTCGCAATACATAGTCAGCAACATCCATTGGGCGCCCCCCTTCACCAGCTAGATCTCGAGGGTGTCCAATACCTAGTCGTAGACGCCAATAATCTGGGGTTCCCAAATGTGCTTGAATATCTTTCAGGCCATTGTGGCCACCCGTGCCCCCGCCCAGCTTAATGCGGGCCGTACCGGGCTTGAGATCAAGCTCATCTTGAACAACCAGCACATCCTGCGGAGTAATTTTATGAAAGTGACAGAGTGCACCAACCGCTTGCCCGCTCAAATTCATATAGGTGCTGGGTTTTATCAAGAAGAGATCTTCGCCTTCCCACTTCGCTTTCGCTACTTTTCCATGAAAGCGTTTCTCAGTTTCAAAACGTACGCTTAACTGTTTGGCAAGGGCGTCCACAAACCAGAAGCCGGCATTGTGCCGATCTTCTTCGTGCTCTTCGCCCGGATTGCCGAGGCCAACAATTAATTTAGTCATGAT
>JBJOJF010000198.1:0-4455 GCA_046046735.1 Pseudomonadota bacterium | reverse complement strand
CAATCGGGATGGCCGTAGCTTCGCGGATCTTAGGGATGATGCTGGCCACATCCTGGGTATTTAAGTGGGAAGCACCCGTTACACCGCGCATAGATACGTAATAGATATAACCAGAAGCTATTTTGGCAGCTTCCTTTATTCGTTCTGGTGATGAAGTTGGAGCCAATAAGAAAATCGGATCAACACCTGCAACGCGCATGCGGGCAGCAAAATCAACGCACTCTTCTGGCGGGTAATCGACTACCAAAACACCGTCTACGCCTGCAGCTTTTGCTTCTGTAGCAAATCGCTCTGCCCCCATTTGCTCCACAGGATTGGCATAACCCATCAAAACAACCGGTGTACTGGCATCAGTTTTCCGAAATTCTTTAACCATCTCAAGGCAGCTATGCAAAGTAACGCCTTGAGTTAATGCTCTCTCGGATGAACGCTGGATAACAGGACCATCGGCCATAGGATCAGAAAATGGCACGCCTAATTCAATTACGTTAGCACCACCACGGACTAAGGCATGCATGAGTTCAACAGTTAATTTCGGGTCAGGATCCCCAGCGGTGATGAAGGGAATAAGACCTTTTTTTCCTTGAGCTTTAAGCTCTGCAAAAAGAGAGGTGATTTTTGACATAGTTAATTAACCTTCGGAACCTGTTGCTTGCGCAACGGTATGCATATCTTTATCACCACGACCTGAAAGGTTAACCAAAATGGTTTGATCTTTCGGTAAAGTGGCGGCAAGTTTGCACGCGTAAGCAATTGCATGTGATGATTCCAAGGCGGGAATAATTCCCTCGATGCGACAACAATCATGAAATGCTTTCAATGCCTCTTCATCTGTAATTGCAACGTAATCAGCACGACCAGAATCTTTTAACCAAGCATGTTCAGGGCCAACTCCTGGGTAATCCATTCCCGCAGAAACAGAATGCGTCTCTGAGATTTGACCATTCTCATCTTGCAACAGATATGTGCGATTGCCATGTAATACGCCTGGCTTACCCACACAAAGCGCCGCTGAATGCAGGCCGCTACCTAGGCCATGACCAGCAGCCTCAACACCAACTAACTTGACCTGTGGAAAATCAATGTATGGATAGAAAATGCCCATTGCATTAGAGCCGCCACCAACACATGCCAATACATAATCAGGTTGACGCCCTGTCAATTCAGGCATCTGCACTTTGCACTCTTCACCAATCACGCTTTGAAAATCTCTCACCATCATTGGATATGGGTGTGGTCCTGCAACTGTGCCGATGATGTAGAAGGTATCTTCCACATTCGTTACCCAGTCGCGCATTGCTTCATTCAGAGCATCTTTTAAAGTTTTGGTGCCTGACTCGACAGGAACAACTTTAGCTCCGAGTAATTTCATTCGGAAGACGTTTTGGGCTTGACGCGCCACATCAACAGATCCCTGGTAGACCGTGCAATCTAAGCCAAAACGTGCACAGATTGTTGCAGTAGCTACACCATGTTGACCTGCGCCTGTCTCAGCAATAATCCGTGGCTTGCCCATACGCTTGGCCAACATTGCTTGACCAATTACGTTATTAATCTTGTGAGCACCAGTGTGGTTTAGATCTTCGCGCTTTAAGTAGATTTGTGCGCCACCCAACATTTCACTCCAACGTTTGGCGTGATATACCGGTGATGGGCGACCTACAAAATGTTTAAGTTCGTAGTGAAACTCTTCAATAAATTCTGGATCATTCTGATACTTCGCATAAGCATCTTTGAGTTCATCTAATGCGAACATTAATGTCTCAGAAACAAATACGCCACCATAGGGACCGAAGTGCCCTCTTGCGTCTGGCTTATCGTACATAAATACCTCTTTGATTAATTGCAGCAAATTTAGTTTGAAGAGATTGCATCCGCCGCTCGAACTGCTTGAATGAACTCTCTCATTAAGGCGTGATCTTTAACACCTTTGCTGATTTCTACGCCACTGGAGACGTCAACCGCGCAAGGATGAAGACGAGCAATAGCTTCGCCCACGTTGTGAACGTTCAATCCACCACTCAAAACGACCCGAGGCGCGTTTGCGCTTATCCATGCTTGAGGAATTCCTTGCCAATCAAAGGGAACGCCTCCCCCTCCATAGCCTTCAACTAAGGCATCGAGCAAAAAGGCATTTGCTTGCCCATATTGTAGGGAAAAATCGTCATAAGCGAACTGATTGCCAACGCGGGCCGCTTTCATCCAGGGCTGCCCGGAAGCAAGGCGCTGACACTCCTGGGCTGACTCGTCTCCATGAAATTGCCATAAAGTGATCGGAGCTGCCGCTCTAATTGCCTTAAATTCATCATCTGAGGCGTTTACAACAAGTCCGACAGCATCTACACCCGAGGGGAGCCTGCTGATTAATGAGGCGGCTATATTAGGGCTTACCGCCCTTGGGCTTGGTGGGTAAAAGACAAATCCAACTGCATCTACCCCTGCCGCTACTGCTGCATCAACATCTCCAGGCGTCTTAAGGCCACAGATTTTGACTCTGGTCCGAGCTGGAGAGTGTGTAAGTAAGCCCATAGGGAAATGATAAGGCCTTCAGCTGGAAAGCGCGTATGGGCTCAAAAAAGGCCTTTGGGAAGCCAAGAATTCGCAAGCGAGGGCTGGGGAATCATGAATTCCTGGGGATAGGCGATCTGGGCTAGGTAGAGCCCGGCAGGAGAAAAAGTAGGCGCTGCAATACTTCGATCCTTAGCCAGCAAAACCTCTTCCATCCATTCGGCGGGATGTTTCCCGCTACCAATCTGTAAAAAGCTGCCAACTAGATTGCGCACCATGTGGTGCAAAAATGCATTTCCTCTTATCTTGAAATATAACCAAGGCTGATCAGAATAAATATCAATCGAATACATAGTCTTCACAGGCGTCTTACTTTGACACTCAGAAGATCGAAATGATGTGAAATCATGTTCTCCAATTAAGCACTCTGCAGATTTTTTCATTGCTGCAATATCAAACCATTGTTCTGGTGGAATCATTAAATAGCCCGCTCTGGATGCCGTCATTGGTGAGCGGCAAGGACCAGCATGTAAGGCATAAATATAAGTTCGCTCATGAGCAGAATAGCGAGCACTAAATTCTTTTGATACTGGCTTGGCCCAGTTCACTACGATAGATTCCGGCAAGAAGGAATTGACCCCTCTTACCCATGACCAATTTTCTCGCTCAACATCGACATCAAAATGCACAACCTGTCCTAATGCATGAACACCTGTATCGGTTCTGCCGGCAGTAATTACGCGAATTGGATTGGATCGTGCGCTATCTGCACCAACAAATGAAGTAATCGCTTTTTCAAGCTCATCTTGAATGGTTCGCTGATTTACTTGCGACTGCCAGCCGGAATAGGCACTACCGTCGTATTGAAGTCCTAGGGCAATGCGCATCAGGAGCCCTATGAATCGCGCTGTGAAAGCTCAAGCAGCAATCCCTGAGCTTCAACGGTCACTACAGGATCAATTGGGCCGCCGATATTAATAATCTCCTGCAAGGATTTTTTTGCTGCAGCAAAGTCTTCAATGGTGACGTAAGCACGAGCTAGGTTTAGCTTGACGCGTAACGCATCAGCTAATGGATTTTCAACAATAGAGTCTGTTTTATTAGTTGTCTTTGCAGGCGAAAGATCTAAATCAATTCCTGCAAATAAGGCTTTAGCCCTTTCTGGCATAGCAGACTGGGCGCTAACCCGTTCTTTATGAACTGGTGGAATGTTTGGCGCTGACTTCGAGAAATCATGCACTTCAGAACGGCGAGCATTCTTAGCCAAGATCCATAATAAAAAACCAGTTAAAGCGATCAGAAGTAACGCAAAGGCAGCTGGGGTATAGCTCGCATATCCAGCATCACTCGAAGGCGCGGGTTGCGTAACGGCCTTTCCTTTAGCCTTATCTAGTAGCGCCTGTAAATCAGCAATATTTTTTTCTAACTCAGCAACTTTTGCACGCGTTTGCTCTAAAGCTCTTTCTTGTGCAACCAAATCTTCAGCAAACCGTCGCTCTTCTGCATTGCCATCTGCGCTAGAGCCAATCTTCAATCTATCTTTGCTGGCCGCTTCAACAGACTCTTTGGAAGCCCCAGCATTATTTGGCAACCCTGCTTTTGCGTCTCGCTCTGCCCGCCATTGCGCATTTGATTCTGCTACAAACTGACTGGCCTCAGCCGGGCTAATTGAACGCAATAATGCTTGATTGGGCTTATTCAATTCTGCACCAGCCTCAAGACGATTAATGCTGCCACTAGCAAATGCATCAGGGTTAGCTTTAAACAAGGCCAACATAGCTTGATCTAAAGTAGCTCCATCTAACTGAGGTGCAAGTTGAGCTGCAATTTCGGATAAAGTTTGGCCAGGCCTGACAACGATTTTTTGAACATCACCTAGCAATAAGGTATAGGTCTTTGATAAGGAGCCTGACGACCATTTAAGCGTTAATAGAACGTCTAGGAATG
>JBJOJF010000197.1:0-3531 GCA_046046735.1 Pseudomonadota bacterium | reverse complement strand
GGTGAGAACAATGTCCAATCGCCACCCTCCATTACACGCTTCATGAACAAATCCGGAATCCAGTTAGATGTATTCATGTCATGAGTACGGCGACGATCATCACCAGTGTTCTTACGCAATTCCAAGAACTCTTCAATATCTAAGTGCCATGTTTCTAAGTACGCACAAACTGCACCTTTACGCTTACCGCCTTGGTTCACAGCAACTGCAGTGTCATTCACTACTTTCAGGAATGGCACAACACCTTGTGACTTACCGTTCGTACCTTTGATATGACTTCCTAAGGCGCGTACGTTTGTCCAGTCATTACCCAAACCACCAGCAAACTTAGACAAGAGTGCATTTTCTTTCAAAGCTTCGTAGATGCCATCAAGGTCATCATCAACTGTTGTCAAGTAGCAGCTAGATAACTGAGGACGAGTCGTTGCAGAGTTAAACAGAGTTGGGGTGCTGGACATGAAATCAAATGTAGACAGGATTTCATAGAACTCAATAGCACGACGCTCACGGTCCAACTCATTCAAAGACAAGCCCATTGCAACGCGCATGAAGAAAGCTTGTGGCATTTCAATGCGACGATCTTCAATATGCAAGAAGTAGCGGTCATACAAAGTTTGTAAACCGAGGTAGTTGAACTGCAAGTCGCGGCTGGCGTTCAATGCTGCAGCCAAGCGTGGGAGATCGAACTCACGCATACGTGGATCTAACAACTCAGCAGAGATACCTTCGTTAATGTACTTAGCAAAATAAGTGCTGTACTCGGCCTGCATGTCACCTTGCAATACTTCTTTGCCAAGGATTTCTTTACGGATAACGTGCATCAAAATACGAGCCGTTACTTGACTATAAGCAGGATCTTTTTCGATCAATGTGCGTGAGGCCAAAATTGCTGAGTCATACACTTGAGCCATTGGAACGCCATCATACAAATTCTTGATGGTTTCAGTGATGATTGGACTTGCATCAATGTTGTTACCAAGACCTTCACATGCTGCCTCAATAATTGTGCGCAAAGCAGCCATATCCAGCCACTTCTCTACACCATTGTCAGTTACCTTGATACCAGACTCACCAGCTTGAGTAGCGGCTTGAGTCTCTTGTGTAATACCTTGTTGTGTTGCACGCTCTTGATTACGCTTTTCACGATAGAGAACATACGCGCGAGCAACGTTATGCTCACCACTGCGCATCAATGCCAACTCAACCTGATCTTGAATATCTTCAATGTGGAAAGTTCCGCCATTTGGACGGCTGCGGAGTAAGGCGCGAACAACTGCGTGCGTCAATTGCTCCACTTGTTCGCGAACACGTGCAGAAGCTGCACCTTGTCCACCATTAACTGCCAAAAATGCTTTTGTTACAGCAATCGCAATTTTGGAGGGCTCAAACGCTACGACTGAGCCATTACGGCGAATAATTTTGTAATCAGATAATTGGGTGGCCTGACCACCACCAACTCCACCAGCAACAAAACCAGCAGATGGTGCTTGGTTCATAGCTTCGGATGGGTTCATTCCAGGGTTATTTGTACCGGCAGTCTGTCCTGCTGTCTGTGGATTCGCGTATGTCATATTTTTCCTGCTTATATATATAGTTATTTGGACAAAAATCGTTAAAAAACAATAAGGTATTGCTGTATTCAAACACTACATCTAGTGTCTCGAAGTGCATTTGACACTAAGTATAGGGAAATATTTGGAAATTAGTAAGATATTTCTAACGAAAATTTGTAAGTATTTTTCCCTATCTTTTCAAGAAATTAGGGCTTATTTTGGTGCGTTTTTTGAGACCCTTTTTAGTTAAAGGGCAAGAAAGTGAGCGTGTGCTCACATACTAATAATTAGCCCTAACGGGAATGCAATCCGAACGGTAATTTATTAATAGAAATGTCGGCTTTAGTCTGCAACTTTTGCCAGTTGAACTGAATGCCTGGATCCGCTTTTCTTCCGGGGGCAATATCGCTGTGCCCAGCAAACTGGAGATTTGGATAAACAGCCTGAAGTTGGGTAACTAATTTAGCAAGAGCTTGGTATTGAACATCCTCAAAAGGATGTGCGCCATCACCCTCCAACTCCACCCCAATAGAAAAGTCATTGCACTTTTCACGCCCAAAAAAGGAGGATAGGCCAGCGTGCCACGCCCTATTTTGCGTAGAAACAAACTGGAATAGTTCTCCGCTGCGCCCAATCAAAAAATGGCTCGACACCTTTTGGTTGGCGATCTCCTGAAAATAGGGATGCAAGGTAGCATCCAGCTGATTCTGAAAGAAATCAACAATGAATGAAGTAGATTGGCGACTCATAAATTCACCAGGAGGAAGACTAATGTGGTGAATGACCAACAAGTCTGGCACTAGACCCTCTGGGCGCAGATCCTGATTTGGTGAGTTTCGCCAAACGGCTGAACCCAACCAACCCTTTGGGTCTAGGGCATTACGGTGACTTTCCGAACAATAAAATCGGCCCTCTTGTGCAATGGCCTCTTGCTTCGGCAAGTGAACAAAACAATTCTGACACTGCACCATCACCTGCGGCTCTGGAATCTTGGCCCGCTTCGCTTTTGCCCTGGCAGCCTCGTCTGCATTGAGTTTTGCCTGCTTCTTACCTTTGAACCAAAGATAAAAAGCTGCAATCCCCAAAAACAATAAAAACCACTTAATCAAAACCTTATGCCCTCTGCAAAATAACTTCCAAAACAAATCGGCTGCCTACGTAGGCCAGCAACAATGCAGTGTACGCACTCAAAACCCAGCGCACTGCTACGCGCCCTCTCAGTCCTACGCGCCAGCGGGCAACAATCAAGCCAGCAAATAAGAACCAAGAAATCAATGCAAAAATTGTCTTGTGATCAAAAACCAGCGGCTTGCCAAATAAAGTTTGAGAAAAAAGGAGCCCAGAAAATACTGTCAGACTTAATAATGCAAATCCAACGTAGAGCAAATTAAACAAAAGACTTTCCATCGTCATCAATGGTGGCAAGTCCTCAAGCCAATGGGCTATGCGGCTATTTGGAATAATCGCTAGCTGCCTATGTAAAGCCCGATCCTGCACACTCATGAGCATGGCATGCATGGCAGCCAAACTCAATAAACCAACCGAAATAGTGGCAACAATAAAGTGCCCTTTAAACCAAGGATCAGATACAGCAGTAGGTGAAATCAAGGTGCCAGCAAATAAAACCGGCAAGAAGGAGCAAACAAGGGCAAAGAATAAAACTAGCCATCGCAAGCTGGCAATCGGCAAAAACCAAGATTGAAACCAATAAAACGCTAGGCCCACCCAGGCAATTAAAGAAAGATCTTGGGCAAAACCAAAGACAAAACCTTGTGGCGTAAATACAGAGTCATGGAGCTCAATCCCATGAATCAGCAGAATGATCAAAATAAGCGCCTGAACCAGGCCAGAGAAAGCCGCGGACTCTACCTTGCCCTTTGATCTCAAGCTTAAAAAGATCAAAAGAAGCAAATAAAGTGCAGATGGGAGCCATCCAGTGCTTGAGTAACCTAAAATATCCATCTGGAAAGTCTAATCG
>JBJOJF010000196.1:0-9989 GCA_046046735.1 Pseudomonadota bacterium | reverse complement strand
CAAGAATCTCCTACTGCCAAACTCGCAGAACGAAGACAGCTTGCAGTTCAACTCCCTATGGCGATTAAAGCAGCCATCGCAGGACTTTCTTAAACATTCCCATCAGTGTTTTTATCCCAAGAGCGATAGTGAATAGAGAAACCAAGGGAATGCTGATTGGTTTTATTGGCATTCTTGTTTTTAGCTTAACTTTGCCGATTAGCAAGATCACGGTCCTTAGCTTCAACCCCTATTTCATTGCATTTGGTAGAGCGGCCTTAGCAGGCCTAGTCGCTTTAATTTATCTTTTATATAAACAAGCTCCAATGCCAAGTAAAAAAGACTTGGCTAAGTTTGCTGTCATTGCATTAGGCGTAGTGTTTGGGTTTCCGATTTTTACTACGGTAGCGATGAAGGAGGGTTCCTCCTCACACGGCGCAGTAATTTTGGGAATGATGCCTTTGGCAACCACTGTGATTGGGGTGATTCGCTTTAAGGAGCGTCCATCGATAGGATTCTGGCTGGTTTCGCTATTGGGTGCAGGTCTAGTGATGGTTTATGCACTTCTCAAAAGTTCTGGAAGCTTTACCTATATCGATGGTCTATTGGTACTTGGCGGCATTTGCGCATGTGTTGGGTATGTTGAGGGTGGTGAGTTATCTCGCAAGATGAATCCACGTACGGTGATTTCGTGGGCCTTGGTGATTTCCTTACCCATCAATATTGTCGCAAGCTACTTCACCTTTGATTCCAGCTATTGGTCGGCAGATGCAATTGCTTGGACTAGCTTTGTATATCTGAGTTTATTTCCGATGTACTTGGGATTTTTCTTTTGGTATGAAGGTCTCGCTATTGGCGGAATCGCGAGAGTCAGTCAAGTTCAATTGATTCAACCTTTTTGCACCTTGCTCGCATCAAGCTTCTTCTTAGGAGATCACATCACCCTAATGAATATGGTGTTTGCATTTTTAGTTGTTTCTACCGTCATCTTAAGTAAGCGGATGCTGGTAAAGCGCAGTCACTAGCTCAGCCTCTTTAAGGCCTCTAGATATTTCTCAGGGCTCAGGGCCTGACCCTCTCTTTGCGCCTCCCACATCACCTGTCCCAAGCATTCCATCATGGCATGTTGTGCCTCATGTTCAGAGCCAAGTTTGTTAGTGAGCTTTTCAGCAATTGCTTTAATGCCTGGAGGCTGATCAATCGAAATTTGTTCGCTGATCGATAAATGCATGGAGAGATGTAAAAATGGATTGGTTTCACCGCGCTCTGGTGTGTAATCTTGGGCAACGGCTTCTTCGGGACTCACTAGCGTAGCGTGGTACTCGGGGTGCTGAACCATCCAGTCGCTAGCAAGGGTTTCCATAGGCGTCAGAATCTGATTCTCTGTTTTCTTCTTCCATGTATCACAGAAGAATCTACGAACTTCTTCGCGGGTTGGGTTAAATATTGCCACGAACTTTTCCTTTACCAGTTTTCTGTTTAAAGCCACAGAGCGGCTCAACAATACACTGCTCACAATCTGGGTTGCGTGCTTTGCAAGTGTATCGACCATGCAGAATGAGCCAATGATGAGCATCTTGTAAATATTCTTTAGGTACGCGCTTGAGTAGTTGCTCTTCTACTTGCAGAACATCCTTGCCGGGAGCCAGGCCTGTCCGGTTGGAGACTCTAAAGATGTGTGTGTCTACTGCCATAGTTGGTTGACCAAAGGCGGTATTGAGAATGACATTTGCCGTCTTTCTACCAACTCCAGGAAGCGCTTCTAGTTCCTCGCGATTTTGCGGAACTTCGCCCCCATGTGTATCAAGTAATAGTCGGCAGGTTTCTTGAATATGTCTGCCCTTTGAGTTGAACAAGCCAATGTGCTGAATGTAGGGCTTCACACCTTCTTCACCGAGATCCAAAAGCGCTTGTGGGGTATTTGCCACCTTGAATAACTTGCGAGTACCTTTGTTGACGGAAACATCGGTAGCCTGCGCGGATAGTAAAACTGCAATTAAGAGTTCGAATGGTGAGCTGTATTCCAGCTCTGTCTCTGGATGGGGGTTATTGGCCTTTAGCTGCTCAAAGAAAGCACGACGTTTTTCCAGATTCATCATTTCTTTTCTTGTGCCCTGGCTATCGCAGCAGCAATGATCGCGCGCTTTCTTTCCTGCTCTTTTGCTGCCTCTTCAGAGTTGGGATGCTCCGCATTTACAGCAGCTAATTTTGCTGCTGCTTTTTTAGCAAGGCGCTCATCGTTATCACGCTGCTCGCGATCCAGTCGGGCATCGCGTGCATGATAGCGTGCGCGTGAGATATCCGCTAATTCTGAAGACCACCCATCCCATCCGGTTTGATTCTCGGTGACGTCAATCATAGTGATGCAATCTACGGGGCAGGGAGGGATACATAGATCACAACCAGTACACCAATCGCTTAAGACAATGTGCATTTGTTTAGATGCCCCAACAATGGCATCTACAGGGCAGGCTTGGATGCATAAGGTGCAACCAATACAAGTCTTCGGGTCTATGAATGCAACTGGTCTAGGGCGTTCAATGCCACAATTTGGATCGATGGTGGGATGCAACTCATATGCATCTTGTGGATAGATGGGTGCAAGGACTTCACTTAATCTTTTAATGCCTTCTACGCCACCTGGAGGGCAGCGATTAGGCAATGCCTCCCCAGTTGCCAGGGCTTCTGCATATGCCCTGCAATCAGGGTAGTTGCACTTGGTACATTGGGTTTGAGGAAGGATATCCTCGAGACGGTCAGCAAGCTCTTGAGTTTGCTTGATATCCATTGCAATTTGAGCGCCTTAAAACTAGAAGCGCGACCCGAGAGTCGCGCCGCTGGTTTATGCAGCCTTTTTAGTTCCCAGTTTTGGGGGTCTAGCTTTTGTTTTCTTCTGAACCGCTTGGTGTTCACGAATAAACGATTTAATTTTTGGGTATACCTTTTCGCGCCAACGGCGACCAGAGAAGATTCCATAGTGACCAGCACCAGCTACTTCATAGTGATCTTTGTTGGTCTTAGGGATACCAGCACAAAGTGCGTGTGCAGAGCGGGTTTGGCCGCTACCAGAAATATCATCTAACTCGCCTTCAACAGTGAGAAGGGCAGTCTTCTTAATATCTTGTGGCTTCACTAATTCACCAGCGACTTTCCAAGTGCCATTAGGCAGGGAGTAGTCCTGGAATACGGTCTTAATAGTATCTAGATAGAACTTAGCATCCATGTCGAGGACGGCATTGTACTCATCGTAAAAACGAATATGGGATTCAGCATCTTGCTCGTCACCACGTACTAAGTTTTGGAAATAATCCCAATGTGATTGCAAGTGGTTCTGTGGGTTCATGGCAATGAATCCAGTGTGTTGCAAGAATCCTGGGTACACTTTGCGGCCAGCGCCTGGATAGGTTGGCGGCACCTTGTAAATCACATGGCTTTCAAACCACTCATACGATTTTTGGTCTGCTAAGTTATTTACTGCGGTTGGGGATTTGCGTGCATCAATTGGGCCGCCCATCATAATCATCGAGCTTGGTGTTTTTTCTCCGGCAGAAGCCATCAATGAAATCGCACCGAGAGTTGGAACGGTAGGTTGGCATACGGAAATCACATGCAAGTTGTCTGCACCAATTTCGCGGATGAAATCCTGCACATAGTGAACGTAGTCATCCAAACCAAAATCACCATCTTCAGCAGGGACGATGCGCGCATCAATCCAGTCAGTGATGTAAACCTTGTGATCTTGCAATAAAGTGCGGACGGTATCGCGCAGTAAAGTTGAGTGGTGTCCAGAGAGTGGTGCAACCACTAAAACAACCGGATCCTCTTTTAATTTCTTGATGACATCAAGGTCATCTGAAAACCGTTTAAAGCGAATGAGATTACAAAATGGCTTTGCCAAAATAGTTCTCTCATGAATGGCAACTTCTTTGCCATGAGCCTGAACGGAGCGAATCCCAAATTCTGGTTTCTTATAGTTTTTACCTAAGCGGTAAAGGAGTTCATAACTAGCGGCTAAACGATCTGATCCTGGGATCTTAGAGGCTGGGTTTGAAGCGTTAATAAATGCTTCAGAAGCGGCTCTGGCCCATGAGCTTACTGGTTGAAGTAAAGCTTTTTGAAATTCGTGTAGCTGATATAGCATGTTGCCTCCTGATAATGCAGTGTAACCGTGTATTACGCGTTGTTATGCTAATACACGGGCGATTGCTTTGGCTACTTTGTCAATATTTTTAGTATTGAGTGCAGCCACACAAATGCGACCAGTGGAGAGGGCATAAATGCCATCTTCCTTCTGTAAACGTTCTACTTGCTCAGCAGTTAAGCCTGAATAAGAGAACATGCCACGCTGCGCTTCGATAAAAGCAAAATCTTGCTTTACACCAGCAGCTGCGAGTTTTTCTACTAAGCCATGACGCATCGCTTTAATGCGATCACGCATTTGCGCTAATTCATCTTCCCAAAGTTGGCGCAACTCTGGCGAATTGAGTACTGCGGCAGCAATGGCGGCGCCATGAGTTGGGGGGTTGGAGTAGTTGGTGCGAATTACGCGCTTTAATTGAGAAAGCACGCGGGTAGATTCATCTTTGCTTTGCGTCACGATTGATAGTGCGCCAACACGCTCGCCATAAAGTGAAAATGATTTCGAGAATGAGCTGGATACAAAGAAGGACATGCCGGACTCAGCAAATAAACGAACGGCAATGCCGTCTTGCTCAATGCCGGCTGCAAAGCCTTGGTAAGCCATATCTAAGAAAGGAATGAGTTGCTTTGCTTTGCAGATTCCAATCACTTGACGCCATTGGGCTTCAGTAATGTCTGCCCCTGTTGGGTTGTGGCAGCAAGCATGCAGTAAAACAGTGGTGTACTTTGGGAAAGACTCTAGTGACTTCACCATGCCATCAAAATCAACGCCACGGGTTTTGCCATCAAAGTAGGTGTATTCAACCACTTCAAATCCGGCAGATTCAAAAATGCCGCGATGATTTTCCCAAGTAGGATTGCTGATCGCGCAAGGTGCATTCAAGTTTAAGCGCTTAATAAAGTCAGCTCCTACTCGCAATGCGCCAGTACCACCTAGACATTCTGCTGTGACAACGCGACCATCTTTAATGAGCGAGGAGTCCGCTCCAAATAATAAGTTCTGTACAGCACTGTTGTAAGGATTTGGTCCTTCAATAGGGATGTAGCTGCGTGGTGAGTGCTTTGCAACAATTGCCTCTTCAGCTTTAATGACCGCCTTCAAGAGGGGCACCTTGCCTTCGTCGGTGTAATACACGCCCACTCCAAGATTTACCTTGTCTGCACGTTGATCGGCAACATAGGCTTCTGTAAGGCCAAAAATTGGGTCTTTAGGGGCTAACTGGACTGAGGTAAAGAGGTTCATTTGAGAATTGAGGGGGCTAATTTAGAGTAAAAATTGGGGTTTTCGGGCTTAATTGACGTTAATTCCAGTTAAATTTGCTTGAAATGACTGTTTTTGAGCTTAGATTCAACTATTTCCTAATAAAAACGGCAAAATCAGTGTTTGTACAAAATTCGCTGTGAACTAAAAGTCACAGATGAAATGATAGCTGAGATGCCCCCTAAGTTGCCTAAAACTTCCTCAAATTCCAAAGCTGCTGAAACTAAAAAAGGCCCCGTAGCCGATCCTTTGGGGGAGGTGGGCCATGACCTGGATCCAGCTAAGTTCGTTTCTTTCCCAGATTCACCATTTGAGCTCTATCAGCCATTCCCGCCCGCAGGGGATCAGCCGGCTGCAATTGATGCGCTGGTTGCCGGAATTGAGGATGGATTGACCTTTCAGACCCTTTTGGGGGTCACTGGTTCAGGCAAAACCTTCACGATGGCCAATGTGATTGCCAGAACGGGCCGTCCTGCCATCATTTTTGCTCCAAATAAGACCCTAGCTGCGCAGCTCTACAGTGAATTTCGAGAATTCTTCCCTAAAAATGCAGTTGAGTATTTCGTAAGCTATTACGACTATTACCAACCTGAGGCTTATGTACCTCAGCGTGATCTCTTTATTGAGAAAGATTCATCGATTAATGAGCATATTGAGCAGATGCGACTGTCTGCAACCAAGAGTTTATTAGAGCGTCGTGATGTCATCATTGTTGCAACGGTCTCAGCGATTTACGGTATCGGTAATCCTGGTGACTATCACAGCATGGTCATGACTTTGCGTCCTGGCGACAAGATGAGTCAGCGCGATATCTTGATGCGTTTAATTGCAATGCAATATGACCGCAATGAAACCGATTTCAAGCGCGGCGTTTTTCGAGTTCGTGGAGATACGATTGATATCTTTCCCGCCGAACATAATGAATTAGCTGTGCGAGTTGAATTGTTTGATGATGTGATTGAGAGTCTGCAATTTTTTGATCCGCTAACCGGAAAGATTCGCCAGAAGATTCCACGCTTTACCGTTTACCCTAGCTCGCATTACGTCACTCCGCGCGATACTGTTCTCAAGGCTATTGAAACGATTAAGTCAGAGTTGCGCATCCGCTTAGATGAGTTTGTTAAGGATGGTAAGTTGGTTGAAGCCCAACGCTTAGAGCAGCGTACTCGCTTTGATTTAGAGATGCTTAATGAGCTGGGCTTTTGCAAGGGGATCGAGAATTACTCTCGCCATCTCTCGGGCGCTATGCCTGGTGAGGCACCGCCTACCTTGGTGGACTATCTCCCAAATGATGCTTTGATGTTCCTGGATGAGAGCCATGTACTCATTGGTCAGCTCAATGCCATGTACAACGGAGACAAGTCTCGCAAACATACCTTGGTGGAGTTCGGATTCCGCTTGCCATCCGCAATGGATAACCGCCCACTCAAGTTCACTGAATTTGAAACCAAGATGCGCCAAACTATTTTTGTTTCTGCTACGCCAGCTGATTATGAAAATACGCATACGGGTCAAGTGGTGGAGCAAGTTGCAAGACCAACTGGTTTGGTCGACCCTGAAATTGAAGTCTTGCCCGCTAGTTCGCAGGTTGATGATTTGCTCAGTCAAATCTATGAACGAGTGAAAGTGGGTGAACGTGTTTTAGTCACTGTCTTAACAAAACGGATGGCAGAACAGCTCACAGATTATTTATCGGATAACGGTGTGAAGGTGCGCTATGTTCACTCTGATATTGATACTGTTGAGCGCGTTGAAATTCTCCGTGATCTTCGACTTGGCGTGTTTGATGTTTTGGTGGGTATTAATTTGTTGCGCGAAGGCTTGGATATCCCAGAGGTTTCCCTGGTGGCGATTTTGGATGCAGATAAAGAAGGTTTCTTACGTTCCGAGCGCAGCTTGATTCAGACTATTGGTCGGGCCGCTCGAAATGTTCGGGGTAAGGCAATCTTGTATGCCGATCGCATCACTGACTCCATGAAAAGGGCAATGGGGGAGACGGAACGTCGCCGCACAAAGCAAATTGCCTTTAATAAACTCAATGGTATTGAGCCTAGGGGTGTCCAAAAGCGGATTAAGGACATTATTGATGGGGTTTATGACGTCAAAGAGAAGCGCTCTGAGATGCAGGTTGAGCAGGAGCGGGCTCGCTATGAGGACATGAGTGAGAAGGAGCTAGCCGCTGAAATCAAGCTTCTAGAGAAGCAAATGAACTCTGAGGCCAAGAATTTGGAGTTTGAGAAGGCTGCCGCTACGCGTGATCGCCTGACAAAGGTGAAGGAAATGGCCTTTGGGGCGCGCTCCAGGGACGGTGTTTAGTGGCTTGAGCGATTCCCCTGGGATTTTTGAGATAATTCCTGAGCAGATTAGTTGGGTATATGTTAAAGTTGAGTGGAATGGTCGGGTATTACCCGCCCGACTGTTAGCTGTCCATAACAATCCATTACCAAGGTGACATATGAGACTTACAACCAAAGGTCGTTTTGCAGTAACCGCAATGATTGATTTAGCTCTGCGTGAAACGCACGGGCCTGTAACTTTGGCTGGAATTAGCCAAAGACAAAAGATTTCCCTTTCTTATTTAGAGCAACTGTTCGGTAAATTGCGCCGTTTCAACATTGTTGAGAGTACGCGCGGCCCTGGCGGCGGCTATACCTTGGCACGCAAGCCCGAAGAGGTCAGCGTTGCTGACATCATTGTTGCTGTCGATGAGCCTTTGGATGCAACCCAATGTGGCGGTAAAGGTAATTGCCACTCTGATGAAGAAAATCATGGCCGCTGTATGACGCATGATCTGTGGACAAATCTCAATTCCAAAATGGTGGAGTACCTCAGTTCGGTGTCTTTGCGTGATTTAGTTCAGCAGCAAGAAGGGCGTGGTGTCGTGCTACATGATTTGCGTCCTAAGAAAATGAAAGCTGAGGGCGCAAAAGCTGAAAAGCCTGCGTCTGCAGTTGCTGCTTTAAAAGAGGCTGCTCCCAAGCGTCCTTTAGTGAATTCTGTTTTTAACCTGGCACAGCAAAGTTAATTTAATAAATTAATCATCTTGCCAATTAATTGATAAATAAAAAATGAACGCACCACAAGCTATTCCACAGCAACCCGTACCGATGTTTAGTCCAAAACACTTTCCTGTTTACATGGACTATTCCGCTACGACTCCAATTGATCCTCGTGTAGTAGACAAGATGTTGCCTTATCTGCGCGAGCAGTTTGGTAATGCAGCGTCTCGCAGCCATGCATACGGCTGGGCCGCAGAGGAGGCTGTAGAGTGGGCGCGTTCTGAAGTTGCGCAACTGGTGCATGCTGATCCAAGAGAGATCGTGTTTACCAGTGGAGCTACAGAAAGTATTAATTTGGCTCTCAAGGGTGCTGCACACTTTTATAAAGATCGTGGCAATCACATCATTACCGTCAAAACTGAGCACAAGGCAACTTTAGATACTTGCCGCGAACTTGAGCGTGAAGGTTTTGAAGTTACTTATTTAGATGTTTTGCCGGATGGCTTAATTGATTTTGCCCAGCTAGAAGCTGCTATGAAGCCGGACACAATTTTGGCTTCGGTGATGTACGTCAACAACGAAATTGGTGTGGTGCAAGATATCCCACGCATTGGAGAGTTGTGTCGTTCACGCGGCGTGATTTTTCACGTCGATGCAGCGCAGGCTACTGGCAAAGTGGAGATTGACTTAGAGAAAACCAAAGTGGATTTAATGAGCTTCTCTGCCCACAAGACCTATGGTCCTAAAGGTATTGGCGCATTGTTTGTGCGTCGTAAGCCCCGTATTCGTATTGAGGCACAAATTCATGGTGGTGGACATGAGCGCGGCATGCGTTCAGGCACTCTCGCCGTTCATCAAATTGTAGGTATGGGTGAGGCGTTCCGCATTGCTCGTATTGAGATGGTTGAGGAAAATGCACGCATTCGAGCCTTACGCGATCGACTCTTAACTGGCCTCAAAGATATTGAGGAGGTTTATGTCAACGGTGATATGGATGATCGCGTTCCACACAACTTAAATATCAGCTTTAATTATGTTGAAGGTGAGTCCATGTTGATGGCGCTCAAGGATTTAGCAATTTCTTCTGGATCTGCATGTACATCAGCATCTTTAGAGCCTTCGTATGTATTGCGCGCACTCGGTCGTAATGATGAGTTGGCTCATAGCTCCATTCGTTTTACCTTGGGCCGTTTTACAACCGAAGAAGAAGTTGACTTCACAATCAAGTTGGTGAAAGAGAAGATTGCTAAATTGCGCGAACTTTCACCTTTATGGGAAATGTTTAAAGATGGCATTGATCTCAGTACCATCCAGTGGGCTGCACACTAAGCGGTCGGATTATTTAAAGCAACATTGAAGAGATAACGAGGAAATACCATGGCATATAGCGATAAAGTAATTGATCATTATGAGAATCCACGCAACGTCGGCTCTTTTGAAAAGGGTGACGATCAAGTAGGTACAGGCATGGTCGGTGCGCCCGCATGTGGCGACGTGATGAAGCTGCAAATCCGTGTCAACGACCAAGGCGTAATTGAGGACGCTAAGTTCAAGACCTATGGATGTGGCTCTGCAATCGCTTCATCTTCTTTGGTGACTGAATGGGTTAA
>JBJOJF010000195.1:0-4615 GCA_046046735.1 Pseudomonadota bacterium | reverse complement strand
CCCAGAAACTTTAGAGATTCAGAAGGGCAACCGTACTTTATTTGGCTATCCTGCTCTGGTAGATCAAACTGATTCATGTGATCTTGAGGTCTTTGATGATTTGGTGGAGGCTAGAAAACATCACTGGAAAGGTTTACGACGCTTATTTGCACTTTCCAATAAAGACACGCTTAAAGCACTACAAAAGCAGTTACCTGGCCTTAGAGAGTTAGGGCTTCTATTTATCAATGTTGGATCAGTCGACGGTTTGGTCGAGCAAATTCTGAATCTTGCCGTAGAGCGAGCGTTTATGAATGATCCTTTGCCTGTGAACGGCGAGCAATTTGCCGAACGTCTACAGGCTGGTAAACCGAGATTGGCTTTAATTTCACAAGAAATTGCAAAGCACGCTTTAGCTGCCCTACAGGCGAATGCCGATTTACAAAAGAAGTTGGCTTCAGCAAAAGCGGCATCCCCCAGTGCTTACATGGATATTCAATCCCAGGTACAAGGCTTGATTTTTCCAAAGTTTGTATCCGACATTCCCTATGCTCAGTTAGTACATTTACCCCGCTACTTAAAAGCGATCGCCATGCGAATTGATAAGCTTCGTGCCAATCCGAGTCGGGATGCTCAGTGCCAGAAGGACTGGGAATCTATTGCCCGACCTTGGCAAAAGCTGGTCCAAGGCAGCAAAGGATCTTCTTCATATGCGATGGCTGAAGACCAGGCCTTAGTCGACTTCCGTTGGCAGTTAGAGGAATTGAGGGTAGCTCTTTATGCTCAAGAATTAAAAACCCCAACCCCCATGTCCTTAAAGAGGCTGGAAAAGGTATTGTCAAGCTTGCGCTAGGTCAAATTTCCCCTTTCAGTAATGGATGCGAATCTCGCCTCAATGCTTACAATAGGTGTTATGCGTACATTTATCAGTAATACAAAATTAAGAGCTCTAACCACATTTGTAGTATTTGCTGCTCTTGGTCAGCAAAATACAAGCTGGGCCCAAACTTCGGGTAACCAGGACTCAAAAGCAGAGCCAAAGCTCGCAGTCATTCTAAATTCCGGAGAGGCAACAGTCAGCTTAATTGATATGCCAAGCCGAAAAGTCATTAAGACCGTTCCAGTGGGTAAAGAGCCGCATCACTTAATGATTACTCCAGATCAAAAGACTTTATTAATTGCCAATGCTGCAGGTAATGATGTTGATTTAATGAATCCAGTAAGCGGTGAGTTAACTGGGAAGATTCCTAACATCATAGATCCCTACCAAATTGGGTATTCTCCAAATCACAAGTGGTTTATTGCTAATGGCAATCGCTTAGATCGCGTTGATGTCTATCATGCGCAAGGATCTGATTTGAAGTTGGCCAAGTCAATTAAATTGGGTAAGACACCAAGTCACGTCGCATTTACTGCTGATAGCAAAACCGCTTTCATTACTTTGCAAGACTCCAATGAATTGGCGGCAATAGATCTTGAGACGCAAAACGTGATCTGGAAAATGCCAACAGGTAAAGTTCCAGCAGGTTTATGGATGACCCCCGGAGATCAATATTTATTAATTGGTATTACTGGTGAAGATAATGTGCAAGTGATTGACTGGAAGAATCGCAAGGAAGTAAAGCGCATCCAAACCGGCAAAGGAGCTCATAATTTCCGTCCCTTGGGAGATAAGAAGCATGTTTTCCTGAGTAATCGCATTGCTTCAACGATTAGTTTGATTAATATGCAAACCCTAGAGAAGGTTGGTGATATTACCGGCTTACCAGCTGGTCCAGATGATATGGAAATTACTCCCGATGGAAAGACGCTCTGGGTCACTCTGCGGTTTTCGAAAAAAGTCGGTGTGATTGATATCCCTACAATGAAGTTGGTAACCGTCATTCCAGTTGGCAAATCCCCGCACGGGGTTTTCTTTAGCCCGCGCGCTGGCTGGGAGTAAGTAATCTATATGCGCTTGACTAGGAGCATTGCTAGCCTGCTAGCGCTTATCGTCCTATCTGTATCACCATCACTTAGCTTAGCCCAAGAGTCATCCTGTAAGAAAACGGTTTACCTTACCTTTGACACGGGCAACATGTCTGTCGCTCAACTCGTGGCGGATATTCTGAATCGCCAGCAGGTGAAAGCAACCTTTTTCTTGGCCAATGAAAAAACTACTCGAGGTGATTTTTCCCTGGATGATTCATGGCAAAGTTTTTGGCAAGATCGAGTTCGAGAGGGGCACCACTTTGGTAGCCATACCTATGACCACTTATATTTTGTCAAAGATGGTCCGCCGAGTGAAATTTATGCAAAACCCCAGTTTGGACCAAAAGCAGGCATTGCCACTCTCTATAACGAAGCTACTTATTGCCGTGAGATCCGACGAGTAGATGATCGCTTTAGGGAGCTGACTGGAGTTCATCTGCAAAAAATTTGGCGCGCCCCTGGGGGTAAAACTTCTCCACGATCGATTAGGATGGGAGCGCAGTGCGGTTATCAGCATATTGGGTGGAGTCCGGCTGGCTTCTTGGGTGATGAGCTTCCATCTGAAAAATACCCAAATCAAATGCTTTTAGATAAAGCCATCAGCAAGATTGCAGATGGTGATATCACTATGGCTCATTTGGGAATTTGGTCCAGAAAGGATCCGTGGGCGCCTGCTGTTTTGGAGCGACTGATTGTCAATTTAAAAAATCGTGGATTCTGTTTTGGGACGCTACCCAAAAGCGATAAATAAGTCACAATATTGGCATGGAATCTAATTCTATCCTTGCCTTCATTTCCGGCGCCTACGCGAGTCTCCAGGAATTTTTATTCGCGAACGTAGCAGGCCCCATTCTGTATCAATTCGATTTAATGGCGATGGCAGAAGATGTATTTGATGGCATCGATTGGTTTCTATTTGGATGCATCCAAATATTCTTAATTTTGGTTGTTCTGCGCACCTGGGAAAAGTTAGCACCTGCCGAGCCTCAGGAGCGCTTTGCCCGTTCGAGTAAGGCGGATGTGTTCTACACACTTTTTCATCGCCTGGGAATTTTTCATGGCCTGATTTTTATTGCGCTCTCAGGATTCTTTTTTGAGATTGATTCCGTTCTGCATGACTTTCGATTTGGAAGGATGAATGTTGAGGCTTGGTGGCCACCTATTACAGCCATACCCTTAGTAAGTTTTTTCATCTACTTTATTTTGTTGGACTTTGTTGAGTATCTCTATCACCGCGCTTCTCATACGATTCATTGGTGGTGGCAGCTTCACGCGCTGCATCATAGTCAAACAGTCATGACCGCATGGTCAGATGATCGCAATCATATTTTGGACGACATCATGCACGCGGTTGTTTTTGCTTTCTTTGCTTTATTGTTTGGTGTCTCGCCGAGTCAATTTATTTTGCTAGTTGTGTTTAGTCAGCTCATTCAAAGCTGGCAGCATGCCAATATCAAAGTCAATTTAGGCCCCTTTAAATATTTATTGGTTTCACCCATGTATCACCGTATGCACCACGCAGTAGGTTACGGTCACGAAGCAAAAGGTAAGCCGGGGGTTTTGGGTGGCTGTAATTTTGGCGTACTGTTTCCATGGTGGGATATGTTGTTCAATACCGCCATTTTCCCCAAAGATGTTTACCCAACAGGTGTTCGGGGGCTAACTGTTTCACATAATATGTTTGTTCAGCAATGGCAAACGCTAAAGCATGCTTTTGGTGAGTTATTCCCCAAGCGTAAGTAAATTTTATCTAGGGCATCAATAGGAAAATATGGATAGCATGCAGCAGGTATTCAAGTCTTTTGGCTTGGCAATGGTTGGCACTATGCATCCTAAAATGCTGTGGTTGAGTCTTAGACCATTTTTTATTGTTGCCATCCTATGGGGTTGCTTAATCTGGTTAACGTGGACGCCGGCATTAGAGATCCTCAGCATATTTTTAACGACCTCTATTTTTACCAGTTGGATTCAAGATGGTTTGATCTGGGCGGGTTTTGAAAATGCCAGAGCATGGATTGCACCACTCTTTTTTGTCATGCTGTTGATACCGTTAATTTCTATTAGTCTTTTGGTATTTATTGCATTCACTACAGTACCGGCAATTGTTCGCCGAGTTTCGCGTCAACATGCTTATCAAAATCTAGATAGGAAGAAGGGTGGCAGCGCCTTCGGTAGTTTTGTATATACGATCTGGTCTGCTCTTATTTGTTTGGCGCTGGTATTGTTAACGCTTCCTGTGTGGTGGATTCCACCACTTGTTGCAGTTCTGCCTCCCTTGATCTGGGGTTGGTTGACTATGCGACTGATGTCCTATGATGTATTGGCTCAGCATGCTAGCCCTGAGGAGCGAGATCTGTTGCTGCACCAGTATCGTTGGCCACTTTTTGCGATGGGCATTGTTTCTGGAATGCTGGGTGCAGTGCCGACGTTTTTCTGGGCAACCTCTGCTTTGGCATTGGTTTTATTCCCGATCGTCAGCTTTGTTGCCTTGTGGATCTATTCTGTAATTTTTGTATTTGCCGCTTTATGGTTTACCCATTTTCTTTTGGACGCCCTCAAGCAATTGCGCCAAACAGAGTTGGATAAATCCTTAAATATAGAGGCGCGTGTGATTGATATGGAGCTCCCGTACCATGAATGATGCAGTAAAAAAAGTTTCTATTGA
>JBJOJF010000194.1:0-4636 GCA_046046735.1 Pseudomonadota bacterium | reverse complement strand
TCCAAGCCATTCACTCATCACCAAGGTTAGCAAAATCAACGGCAAGGAAATCTTGGCAAGCGTAATGAGGCCTCTGCGAATATCCAGGCCAGCTATGCGCAAAATAGTGAACTCCGACTGGCTTGCTAGCATTGCAAAGACATAAATACTGCCAATAAGTGTAGCAATGGGAATGATTTCGGAAATGCGGCTCGGTGCTTTTAAGAGCACGTGCAGTAGTGCTAATGGGAGGGTGTATTGACCTTTAACTGAGCCCAGTTCGGCCAAGATGTCGAAGAACAAAAATAGAGCAACTAAGGCGAATAAAATAAATCCAAATGCAGCATAAATTTGGCGGGCTAAATAGCGCTCAAAGATATAGGGAAATAGAAGCTTCATTTATTTGCTAAGAAGGCGGGTAATTGGCGACGCCACCATTTCAGTGAAGGATTAATTCTATTGCGAATCAGTAAAAAAGCTGTGCTAAATGCAATGAGGTGAATCGGCCAAGCTGCAATGAAAACATTTACCTTGCCTTGTGAAACAAAGTTTTGGGTGAGATTCAAAAGATTGCTATAGACAAGATAAATCAACACTGCATAAATCATGGCTGTGTAGTTACCAAGGCGTGGGTTAACGTAGGCTAAGGGGATCGCAATCAAAACCAGGCCTAAAGCCATCAAGGGTAAGCCAATACGCCAGAGCAATTCCGCGCGATTGGGGTTGATAACATTTGGGTCTTGCTCAGTTAAGAGTTCTGTAACCGTTTTTTCTCGATCGCGTGGTGCGGGATCTAGAGCACTTTTGCTTTGAATCTTTGTGCTGTACTCAGCAAATTCTAGGATGCGAAAGTCAGGCTGAGTGGGTAAGCCTTCGTAGCGACGACCATTATTGAGGACGATGGATTTCTCTCCACCTGCAGCATTTTGAATAAAACCGGTTGAGGCTACAGCAATACTGAGGCGACCATTTTTATTTTCCGCGGCAAAGATATTTTTCACTTCACTTTTATCGAGATCTAGCTCCTCAATAAAAAATACCCTCGCTGCTTTGGCTGATTCTTTAAATTGACCAGCTGTAACCATGGAGACATCACTACGCTGTTGGAAGCGCTGACTAATGATGGTGGACTCGCGGTTGGCCCATGGCCAAACAAATAAAGCAAGCAACAAAATGATAAGGATGAGCGGAAGTGCAAAATTCAGAATAGGGCGAATCAAACTGGCAACACTCAAGCCACTGGCAAACCAAACAATCATTTCTGAATCTTTATACCAACGAACTAGCACTATCAAAACCGCCACAAAGAGAGAGACTGTCAGAAGTACCGCCATATATCCCAGTGTTGCTAGTGCGATAAGCACAAGCGCATCTTCCGGATTAACGGAGCCGTTGGCAGCAAACCCAAGAATTCGGATGACTAGGGTGGTAATCATGATGGTAACCAACACCAAAAAGACTCCACCAGTCGTAAAACTGAGTTCTCGGCGAAGGGCTTTGTGAAAAATCATGAATAGGTATTAGGGGCTGGCTTTATGGTTCACTCAAGATGTGAATCCTCATGTCGGAGGATAATGGATAAATATCTGTTTTTCCCTTGAATTGACCTAAAAATACCCCAAGAGATTATGACTATTCAATTTAGCACCAAGATTTTCTCCCAGGCCGACCTTGCTAACCCCAAGTTACTGAAGTCGAGTCTCACTACTTTATTGTCACAGGCCTCAGATTGCCTGGTTTTGGCATACACAAAAGCAGATTTAGAAGCTTTGGGTACGTCTAAGGCTAAAGCGGGGTTGTTGCTTGAGTTGGATCGACTTTTAGGTGGCTCGGTTACCCATGCAAATCTAGTTGGTGATCTGGATGGTCTTCAGGCTTCAATTTGTATTTTGCGTGCCGAGAAGTCTTGGGCTGCAGCGGTTGTCAAAGTAAAGCGCGTACTTTTAGTTTGCTTGGGTGATGTGAATTCAGCCGGTGCTAGAAGTTTAAGTTCGTATTCCAAAATTGCGCGTGCAGCTCTGAAGCAATTAAGTGGTGGCTCTATTCAAAATGCTTTGTGGTTTATCCCCAGCTTTGCCTTAGGCCATCGCGCTGACTTTATTGCCGAGGAGGTGCGCCTCACAATTCAGTATGCCGGTGATCAAGCTTATCGTTTTGGCGTTCGTCAACCAGCCATGAAATTCAAGGCTAAAGATAAGGCTGACACATTTAACCAGCTCATCTTTGCGGGTAATGATGACTGTGCCAAGGAATTAAAAGCGGCTGTATCCGAGGGTATCGCCATGGTTGAGGGTATGAACCTTGCTAAAGACCTTGGCAACTTGCCACCCAATGTTTGTACGCCCACTTATTTAGGTAAAGCTGCACAGGGTTTAAGTAAGAAGACTTCCTTAAAGGTTGAGGTTTTAGGGCGCAAGCAAATTGAAGCTTTGGGTATGGGCTCATTTTTATCTGTCGCTAAGGGCTCCGATACGCCGCCCCAATTTATTGTGATGCGTCACCAAGGTGGCAAAGCAGGTGAGGCGCCGATTGTCTTGGTTGGAAAAGGCATCACCTTTGATACTGGCGGTATTTCATTGAAGCCTGGCGAAGCCATGGATGAGATGAAGTACGACATGTGCGGCGCTGCATCGGTCATTGGCACGATGTATGCAACTGCTTTGATGAAGTTGAAAAAGAATGTCATTGGCGTTATTCCAACTTGTGAAAATATGCCGTCGGGTCAGGCAACCCGTCCAGGCGATATCGTGAAGAGCATGTCTGGTCAAACAATTGAAGTGCTTAATACGGATGCTGAAGGTCGTCTGATTCTGTGTGATGCCTTGACTTATGTTGAGCGTTTCAAGCCCAAGGCGGTCATCGATGTAGCAACCCTCACTGGAGCTTGCATTATTGCCTTGGGGCACGTCCATAGCGGTGTATTTTCGGATGATGAGGGGCTGATCAATGCCCTCACTAAGGCCGGTCACGCTTCGCTCGATACAGTGTGGCGCCTGCCATTGGATGCTGCTTATCACGAACAACTCAAATCCAATTTTGCGGACGTTGCGAATATTGGAGGTCGTCCAGCTGGTAGCGTGACAGCTGCTTGTTTCCTATCGCGTTTTACAGAGAAATATAAGTGGGCCCATTTGGATATTGCGGGTACCGCATGGAAGAGTGGTGCTGCAAAAGGCTCAACAGGGCGGCCTGTGCCACTGTTGGTAAATTATCTTCTTGAGCAAAAATAAGAGTAGAAAACGCTGATGGCACGTATCGATTTCCATAGCAATGTGAAAGACAAGCTGGAATATGCTTGTCGATTAACGCGCAAGATCTGGGCCGCTACTCCCGAGGGTCAGCCTGTTCGTCGCATAGTGATGGTGGGTGAGAAATCAGATCTTAAAAAGTTGGATGAGCTACTTTGGACTTTTAGTGCCACTGATTTTCTGCCGCACTGTTTTATTGAGGATGAGGCTGCGGTTGAATCGCCTATTGTCCTGACGGATGATTTTTCATCGCCCGCTCTAACTCATCTGCCCCATGCTGATGTGATGATTCATTTAGGTATGCGCATGCCGAAGGATGTACCGGCATTAGTGGCCCGCTTTCCCAGAATTGTTGAAGTGGTAACAACTAATGAGGCTGAGCGTTTGGCAGGGCGCGAGCGCTATAAGGCATACCGTGATTTAGGGCACGAGCTCCATAACTTTGATCAATCTAAAGCGGGATGAGGTTTCACTTTTTCTCATGTTGATTCATCCTCAGTTTGATCCTGCAGTAATTCGCATTGGCTCATTTGCCATTCACTGGTATGGCCTGATGTATTTAATGGCCTTTGCACAATTCCTATTGCTAGGCCGATTACGAATTAAGGCACCTCGCTATCAGTCCTTGGGTTGGACTTATAAAGATTTAGAAGATATTTTATTTGCTGGCGTATTGGGCGTAGTTTTGGGTGGCCGCTTGGGCTACACCTTGTTTTACATGCCTGGCTATTACCTCTCTCATCCTTTAAGTATTTTGAAGATATGGGAAGGCGGCATGTCTTTTCATGGCGGGTTACTGGGTGTGTTGCTTGCCTTGCTTTGGTTTGCGCGTCGTCGCCAAGTTTCTTTCTTTGTCGTGAGTGATTTAGTTGCACCTTTGGTTCCATTTGGTTTGGCGTTCGGCAGACTGGGTAACTTTATTAATGGTGAGTTGTGGGGTAGGCCGACTGACCTCCCATGGGCCATGGTGTTTCCAATGGTGGACTCCATTCCTCGCCATCCCTCTCAGTTGTATCAACTTTTTGGCGAAGGCCTTTTTTTAGGTCTGGTGCTCTGGCTTTATTCCAGTAAACCGCGTCGAGTGGGGCAAGTTTCTGGCCTATTCTTGTTGGGTTATGGGATATGCCGCTTTTTGGCAGAATTTGCCCGCGAGCCTGATGCTTTCTTGGGGCTTTTAGGGCTTGGCCTTTCGATGGGGCAATGGCTTTCTGTGCCCATGATACTTTTCGGAATTTACCTTATAGTGAGAGTAGATACGAAAAACAGCACATATCAGTAGTTAAAAAGCGATTTTTATGGGTCTTCTGTAGTCAATTGTCTGAAATTGGCTATTTTTTTGGCTAAAACCTCTCGCCGATGACTTGATTGGGCTGATTTTCTGACTTATTTCACTTATTTGGGAAGATATC
>JBJOJF010000193.1:0-5222 GCA_046046735.1 Pseudomonadota bacterium | reverse complement strand
GTAGATGCCCATTTGTAGCTGCGTAATGAATTGGAGCCCAGCCAGTCTTATTTACTGCTGCCTTTTTATCGATCACCAGCGCTTTCACTACAGGAAATTGACCATCAAATGAGGCCATCATGAGCGCATTTTCACCGCTTTTATTGGTCAAATTAACGTCTATAGAGGGCTCAGAAAGCAGCAAATCGGTAACTTTGGCCGATTTCTCCCTGATGGCCAATACCAACATGGGATTGCCTTTAGAGTCCAATAAGTTGGGGTTGACACCTGACTTGAGTAAGGATTTGACTTCTGCGACATCATCAAACTTTACGGCTGTGGTGAAGTCATCTACTTGTCTAGGGGTTTGACTATGACTTGGCCCAGCGAGTGATAAAAAAATACCAAATAAAACACTTAAATACTTAATATTACTTCTCATATTTATTGTCTATTTATATGAAAACATTGAAAAAAATTACTTGAAGTATGCTCCGCAAGGCTGTCAACTGATACACCCTTTAAATCAGCGATAAATTCACCAACTTTAGCTACCCAGGCTGGCTCATTGACCTTTCCGCGATACGGAATTGGGGCTAAATATGGTGAGTCTGTTTCTATAAGCATTCGCTCTAAAGGGACCTGCTTGCAGGTCTCCTGCAGGTCCTTGGCGCTTTTAAAGGTAACAATGCCGGAAAATGAGATGTAGAAGCCCATCTCCATAGCGGCTATTGCGACTTCCGCACTCTCTGTAAAGCAGTGCATTACCCCGCCAATTCGATCGGCGCCCTCCTCTTTAAGGATCTGGAGCGTATCTTTTGAGGCTGACCGTGTGTGGATGATCAATGGCTTTTTTGAGGCTACTGCAGCACGAATGTGGGTTCTAAAGCGCTCCCTTTGCCATTCCATGGATTCATAACTGCGATCTCCCATCCGGTAATAGTCCAGACCTGTTTCACCGATTGCGATGATTTTGGGATGATTTGCCTCGTTAACTAAAAACTCAAAACTGGGTTCAGGTGTGTCCTCATAATCTGGGTGGACCCCAACTGAGGCATAAAGATGAGCATGATCTTCGGCTAATTTACGTACATTTGGGAAGTCGGGAATATCAACGCAGACGCAGAGAGCGTGACTAACTTTGGCTGTAGCCATATTCGCCAGTACCTCGGGGAGGCGGCTTTGGAATTCAGGAAAATCGAGGTGGCAATGTGAGTCTATGAACATGACTCTCTATTTTAGTCTTCAAAGAGTTGTTGATATTGCGAAAGTAATGCCTCTAGTTGAATGCGATTTGCCAATGGATGGTTTTCATGGCGACGAGCTTGGGTAAGTGATTTCCAAAAGCGAAGCAATTTGGGTATTCGAATCTGAGCAGTCAGCGCCCTAATATTTGCTTCGTGTTTTGGATAGTAACGAGGCGCACCAGCTTGTGCCACGCTTTGAAGATCAGAAACCCAACGTTGCATAGTTGAGAGCAATGCCGAGTATCGTGCTTTTTGGGTCTTTTCTGCTGCATCCAGCCAATTGATGCGCGCACCTTGTGACATGGCTTGCAATAAATATCGCGATGCTTGGATTGCGATACTTAGCTCATCTTTCTCATCTTGGTTATGCCGCGCAATAAGAGATTCCAGAACCGCATAAGGTGCCCCACCCTGCTCATCAAAAATCGACTCAACATCTACAGGGCTAATTTTTTGTCCGGGTATGGCTGCTAATTTATTCTGCAACCAATTTAATCCGGTATCGCGATCTGGTCTTGGTGCGGAAATTAAACGACAGCGTGAGCGGATAGTTGGTAAGACTCTATCGAGCCGATCGGCCAGCAAGATGAAAATTGTATTTGCTGGTGGCTCCTCAAGAGACTTAAGTAAGGTATTTGCTGAATCCGGGCGCAACATCTCTAGCGGGTAAATTAAAATTACTCTATTACCACCGCGATGAGATCCTATAGATAAACCTTCGATTGCACTGCGTGTTTCCTCAATCGAAATATTCTTTTTCTCTTTTTTCTCTGAAGCATCTGAATCAATATCTGCATTGATCGTTTTAGACTTCTTGGTCGAATCTGATTCAGACTCATAGTCACCATGCGGCAATAATTTCCTATGTGTTTCCGGTACGAGGGCAATAAAGTCTGGGTGATTCCCGGAGTTAAACCAGTGACATCCTTCACAATGATTGCAAGCTTTGGAGCCAGGATTGGGGCTCTCGCACAGGAGTGCTTTGGAAAGCTCTAACGAGAATTCAAATTTCCCTATCCCGGATTGGCCATGCAAAAGAATGGCGTTTGGCATCGTTGAGAAATCAAGGTTATCCCAGAGTGGCTCTAGCCATGGAGCGATTGCTTTGCTGGACGCTTCTAAAGACATAAATATAAGCGCTTAGATTTTCAATTTAAGGTTTTGTAGATCAGACCAGATGGTCTCTGGGGTTTGAGTCGCATCAACCAAATGAAAGCGTTTTGGATCTGCTTTTGCTCTGCGTAAATACTCTTCTCTAACCTTTTCAAAAAAATTCAAGTTCATTTGCTCAAATTTATCCGGCGCTCGAACTTTTGATCTACGTGCTTCAGCGACAGAGCCAGGAAGATCAAACAGAATGGTTAGATTTGGTTGAATAAGACTGCCATCAGGCCTCTCCTGAACCCATCGCTCCAAACTGTTTAGCTTATCTAGGTTTAAACCTCGACCACCACCTTGATAGGCAAAGCTAGCATCGGTAAAGCGATCAGAAATCACAATTTTCCCCGCCTCTAAAGCGGGCTCAATAATCTGAGCGATATGCTCTCGTCGCGCAGCAAACATTAACAAAGCTTCAGTCTCTAAATTCATTGGCGCATCTAAAAGTAAGTCTCGAAGTTGTTCGCCTAATTCTGTACCGCCTGGTTCACGAGTGAGTACGATCTCATGGCTTGGATAGCGCTCTTTCAGAAGATTGCTGAAGGCATCAATATGGGTACTTTTACCGGCACCATCGATACCCTCAAAGCTAATGAAATATCCTGGAGATTGAATGCTCATATAAGTTATTGTGAAATTGATTTCGTTGAAGAATTGCGTTTTCTTTGATACTGGTCAACAGCACTCTCATGCTCTTTTAAGGTCTTTGAAAAATGGCTAGACCCATCACCACGTGCTACGAAATATAAGGCATCGTTCTTTGCCGGATTTACGCTTGCTTGTAGCGATTCTTTGCTGGGCATTGCTATGGGTGTAGGTGGCAGGCCTTTATGCATATAAGTATTGTAGGGACTGTCTCTGCGTAGGTCATTTTTTCTCAGATTTCCATCAAAACGAGGGCCAATTCCATAGATTACAGTGGGATCAGTTTGAAGGGGCATCTTTAAGTTCAGGCGGTTGATAAAAACCGCTGCCACTAGCGCCCTATCGCTAGAGCGACCAGTTTCCTTTTCTACAATAGAGGCTAGTGTTAAAAGCTCATATGGTGATTTCAGCGGGGTATTTGGAGATCGTTGCTCCCAGGCTAGGTTGAGTTGCTTTTGCATCGCTTGGGCAGCTCGTCGATAAATGCTGATATCTGAGTCATCTGGATCAAAAACATAGGTATCCGGAAAAAAGAGCCCCTCATCCGAAGGATAGTTCAGATTAAGCGCCTTCAAAAGGTCTCTAGAGCTCATTTCCTTAGTCTGGTGTATCAACTCTGGATGTTTATCAATCAAAGCTCTTAATTGCCAAATCGTCATGCCAGGAATAATGGCAATGCTCTCACGCACCCTATCCCCGCGTGCTATTTGTAGCAACACTTTCCCTAAACTGGCTCGGAGAGGGAGTTGATATGTCCCTGGCTTGAGCTTTGATCCAACAAGGATGGCCCTTGCACCCACCTGAAATATGAATGCGTTACTTGCGATTCCCTGATCGGATAGCTGTTGCGAAATTGAAGAGAGGCTCGATTGGGGAAGAATTTTTACTTTAAAAAAATCAGACTCGGCCTTGGCATCGTTGGAAAGGGCTGGTACGACTGGCCATAGAAAAATGGCGCCATAAAAAACAGCAATAGCCAGAATTGCCCATAAAAAATAGGTACCCCATGATCTTGTTTTGCCGGGCCTCAGAAACAAGGTTCTTCCCTGAAATTTTTTGCTCATCAGGCTATGATAAAAGCTCATGACTAATAACACTCAAAACCCTGCTGATTCGGGCGCTATGCCGACTACCTTGATCCCGCTTTCGAGCTGGGGTCTTATTTTTGTAGAGGGCCCAGATGCGGCCACCCTTTTACAGGGTCAACTCACTAATTCAATTTTAGGGTTAAAGCGAACCTTTTGCGGCCAAATTGCCGTGGGAAATGAAGCTGTTCGCTTAGTTGGCTACTGCAATCCTAAGGGCCGCTTACTGGCTAGTGCATGGTTATGCCTGTGTCCTAAAGACAGTGAGTCTGAGGATCGATTTGTATTATTTATTTCCAAGGACACAGCGGCAAGCACTGCCAAGAAGTTGTCGATGTACATCCTTAGGTCAAAAGTAAAAGTGATTGATGCATCCAATGACTGGAACGTCTTTGGCTCACTCAACGAGTCCAAGGTAGAGGTCTTAACAGGTGCTGTTGATAGTGCTTTAGCGCTCCAATTACCAGCTGTGCTTGATGGAGAAAAATCTTTTAATAGAGCGTTAATTGCGATACCTCGATCAGGAGAGTCCCCTACTGAAATTGATTGCGCGCAGTTACTTCAGTACTGGAACTCTCTAGAGGTTATTAGTGCCATTCCACGCATTGTGCAAGCAACTCAAGAACAATTTGTGCCGCAGATGATTAATTTTGAATCCGTTGCTGGAGTAGACTTTAAAAAAGGTTGCTACCCCGGCCAAGAGATTGTTGCAAGAAGTCAATATCGTGGCGCCGTTAAACGTCGACTGCAACTGGCTTATACCGAAGTGAATGAAATCTCCTTAGGATTATCTATTCCTGGGGCTGAGCTCTACCACTCCAGCGATTCCTCTCAGCCGTGCGGCATGGTTGTGCTTGCCGCCCAAAACCCAAAATATCCAAATCGGATTGATCTACAGGTCGAGTGCAAGCTTGAGGCGCTTGAAGGCGGTGAAATTCATTTAGGTAATAGCAAGGGACCTGTGCTAAAAATAGATTTACTGCCCTACCCCTTAATTGAAATCTAATTTGTACTTCAGCCTTTTCTATCAGTTATGTGCTTAATATTATTTGCTTGGAAGTCACACCCAGACTACCCTTTGGTGGTAGCGGCCAACCGTGACGAATTT
>JBJOJF010000192.1:0-4398 GCA_046046735.1 Pseudomonadota bacterium | reverse complement strand
AAATCCGAATGAGAGCCCTGGGCTCTTCTTATAGCTCTCAATTCAAAACGGGGGTATGGGTAAAAGACCGCTTACGTGATGAAGACGGACATGGCCCAACTCGACCCGGAGTGCGCTATGTAAATGTTGGAAAAATTGAACAAGATAATCAAATTAAGAATATAAGCATGTACGAATTTGATGACGCATCTCGCTTACTATCCGTTCGAACTGCAGTATCTGGCCATTTTGATAATTCAGGCACTTGGATTCTAGATAACGTGACAGAAACTCGCTTTAAAGAAGCTAAGCAGTCCGATCCATTAAACCCTGTTTACTCAGCTGAAACTTTTATATACCCAAGCATCAGTTTGGAGTCTGAGGTGACCCCCCAGATTCTCAGTGTTCTGCTCGTTAGCCCTGAAAAAATGTCTATATTTAGCCTTGGGCAATTTATCTCGCACCTTCAAGACAATAAACAAGATGTTCAGCGCCATTCAATTGCCTTCTGGAAAAAGGTTGTCTACCCATTCATTATTTTTGTCATGCTGACATTAGCGCTGCCGTTTGCTTATCTCAAGGTGAGAGCTGGAAGTGTGGGTATCAAGGTGTTTGGTGGAATCATGCTTGGCATGAGTTTCCAATTATTCAATTCCCTATTCTCCAATGTGGGGCTGCTAGGTTCCTGGCCAGCACTACTCACCGCCTTAATTCCTCCGCTGGTGTACCTCATGCTGGCAATCGTGGGCTTACGCTGGGTATCTAGAGCTTAATACCTCAAATTCATTTAGAATTTCATACCTATATCGATATTGATATAAAGAATGGAATTTAAATGAATCTACATCAATTTCGCTTTGTTCGAGAAGCTGTCAGACAGAACTTCAACCTCACTTCCGCTGCCAAAGCGCTTTTTACCTCGCAACCAGGCGTATCTAAGGCGATTCTCGAGCTTGAGGATGAGCTCGGTGTTGAAATCTTCCGCCGCCATGGGAAACGCATTCGATCCCTCACTGAACCAGGTAAGCGCATTTTGGTCTCCATCGAGAGAATCCTTGATGAGGTAGAAACTTTAAAGCGCGTTGGTAAAGATTTTGCCAGTCAAGATCAAGGTAACTTTGTAATTGCGACCACGCATACACAAGCCAGATATGCATTACCCAAAGTGCTAACGGAATTTACCAAACGCTTTCCAAAGGTACGCGTCAGTATTCAACAAGGTAGTCCAGGCCAAATCGCCGAATTACTGATACATGACCGCGCCGATATCGCAATCGCAACCGAAGGTATTGCCAATACGCCCGGAGTACTAGCGCTCCCTGGTTACCAATGGCAACACGTCGTCATGGTGCCCCTCAGCCACCCACTTCTGAATCAAGCTAACGTCACTCTAGAAGAGCTCGCAAAATATCCCATCATTACCTATGACAAAGCATTTGCCGGTCGCAACAAGATTGATGCCGCATTTGCGCAACGTAATCTCAGTCCCGATATTATTTTGGAGGCGATTGATGCAGACGTTATTAAGACCTATGTGGAAACCGGCATGGGGGTAGGTATTGTTGCTGGCTTAGCCTATGATGCCGAGCGTGATCGCAACCTTCGAGTCATCCCTGTTGGACATTTATTTGGAAATAATGTGACCCACCTAGGGGTCAAGCAGGGGGCGTATCTCCGCTCTTTTGTCTATACGTTTATTGAATTATTCTCCCCAACGCTCACACGCAAGATTGTTGAGCAGGCTATGAATAACGAATCAGAAACGTACGAGATTTGAGCAATAAAGCAAATCCTACTTCATGTTAATCTTCACCTAATCGCATTGCCTTTCAACCCCTAAAACATAAATAACAATCGAGACTCCAATGAAAAATTATTTGATGCCAATCTTTAAAACATGCGCCCTCTTTTTGATGGTCGCCAGTTCAAGCATTGGCTTTGCACAGTCCACCTATCCTAATAAACCTATCAAGCTTGTAGTCCCCTTCCCTCCGGGTGGCTTGATCGACAACGTGGCACGTCTTATTAGCCCAGCACTGTCAACTGAATTAGGCCAAGCCATTGTTGTAGAAAACAAACCAGGCGCAGGCGGCAATCTTGGTGCAGCAGAAGTTGCTAAAGCAAATCCAGATGGCTACACCTTGCTAATGGCATCTCCACCTCTCTCCATCAGCCCAGCCCTCTATAAGAATCTTCCCTACAACCCAAACAATATTGAGCCAATCTCTATTTTTGGACAGATTCCAAACGTGCTTCTTGTAAACCCTGATTCTGGAATTAATTCTGTTGCTGACTTGGTCAAACGCGCTAAGGCAAGCCCAGGTCAAATGAACTATGCATCTAATGGCAATGGCACTTCACTGCACCTGAGCGCTGAGCTGTTAAAAAGCCAGGCCGGAATCTACATCGTGCATATTCCGTATCGTGGATCAGCTCTTGCTAACGTAGCCCTGGTATCGAAAGACGTTGACTTCATGTTTGACAATCTTCCACCGGCCCTTGGTTTAATCAAAAGTGGTAAGTTGAAGGCGCTTGCAGTCACTACTAGCACTCGCAATCCTGCCCTTCCTCAAGTGCCTACTATGCAAGAGGCAGGCTTTCCGAACTTTCAGGTCTCTGCTTACTTTGGTATTGCTGGTCCTAAAGGACTGCCATCTGATGTTGTAACTAAATTACAAAACAGTATCCAGAAGACGGTATCTCAAAAAGAAGTTGCTGAATCGCTTACCAAGCTGGGCGCTACAGTGGACTTCATGAATCCAGCAAAATCCGCTGAATTTATTAAAGCAGATGCCCAAAAATGGAAAAAAGTAGTTGATTACGCCAAGATTGAAATGGATTAACTGGCGTTAGGCTTTCAATAACTACCAGCGAGCTGCAAACGCAGCTCGCAACGCTTCCAACTCAGAATCTGTTAATTGCGTTACTGAGGATTGTTTGAGGGAGAAGAGTTTTGCAGTCTCCTCAAGCTCCTCTAATGTTGCCATTGCTGAAGTGGGCGAACTGTTCCACACATATGGTCCCAAACGTGAAAGCATGCAGGCACGTAATGGGGTCCCTGCATTGCCATAAATCTCTATAGCCTTTTCTACCAACTCAATCGCCTCTAGCGAACCAGGTCGCGTATACGGAATGGCAGGCACATGCCCTACTTTCATCACAAAATAAGGGGTGATAGCAGGGAGTAATTCAGAGTACGCACCCTTGCCTACAGATGTAGAGATAGGATCGAGCGTCAAGGAGACGCAATGAGTACTGTGTGTATGAATGATGCAAGATGTATCACCATCAAACTGTCTTGCTGCTTGATAAATCGCAGCATGTAAGGCCATCGTTTTACTGGCCTTATCTCCATTGATTTGATGCCCCTGCAGATCGATCTTGGCTAATTTGGCGGGATCTAAAAATCCTAAGCAGGCATCTGTAGGTGTGATCAAAAAACCATCTTCAAGACGAACACTAATATTTCCGGCAGTTGCATGTACATAAGATCGATCGAATAAGCTTTTACCTATACGACAAATTTCTTCTCTAGCAATGTGTTCTGTCATCATCTGATTTTTAAAGTTTAGAAAAAGCGCTAGTAAAAAAATCAGGGGCGCCAAAGTTTCCTGATTTCAAAGCAAGATGTAGCGACTGCTCACTACCCACTGCGTAACACCAAGGTACGCCTGGATCAATTTGTTGACCTATCTGCATTTGATCCACTCCCAATGCCTTGACGCAAGCACCAGAAGTTTCTCCGCCAGCAACTAGTAGTTGCCCAACACCCAAATCAACCAAACCCTTAGCAACTTGGGATAAAAGATTTTCTATGGCACTTCCAGCGGCCTGGACACCCAATTGCGACTGAACTGATTTCACTTGCTCAGGCGTTGCAGAGGAATAAACGAGTACCGAACCTTTTGGCAAGAGTGGCTTTGCCCAAGCCAAGATGTCCGCAAGCAGTTGGTCTGAGGATTTCTCCAGCAAATCGAGGGGATTAATCACGTAGGCTGAGCCACCTGCAGCAAGGTAATTTGCCACTTGAAGATTAGTGGCTTGCGAGCAGCTTCCCGAAACGATCGCCTGATACCCCCGAGCTGCTGGTAACTGGCTAGTCTCAGGGCGTGCTGTAAGTCCAAAGTTAGCTGGCAGTCCGATAGCAAGTCCAGAGCCCCCTGTAATCAATGGCAGATCTTTCAGTGCGGGCGCCATTCGATATAGATCATCATTTGTCAGGGCATCGACAATCGCAATCTTGATATTGGAAGCCTTTAGATCTGCAATTCGTGACGTAATCGCATCCGCGCCCGCTAGAACAGTTTGATACTCCACCAATCCCACTTGTTGCGAGCATTGCGCTTGCATTACCCGCACTAAATTTGCATCAGTCATGGGCGTGAGAGGATGATCCCGCATCCCTGACTCACTTAATAG
>JBJOJF010000191.1:0-3554 GCA_046046735.1 Pseudomonadota bacterium | reverse complement strand
ATGCCCCACTGAATTTCAGCAAGATGATGCTCGCTCAAGTCTTTAGCTGCGTCTAGCAACTTATGTGAGTACGCAAACAATTCTTTTGCTTTTTCTTGTTGCCAAGCTTGAAGATCTTTTTTATCCATTACCACTCTCCTTTTAAGAAAATTAGCGGAAATTCCACTGAAAAAGTTCTCTCTATCACTCTATACCCAATTACGGCGCTTGCCAAATTCCTATGAAATCAAGGATTAAAATATCCATATGAGCGAAAGAAAAACCCCTTACGAAATCATTGGCGGACAGAATAAAGTCGATGAATTGGTAGATCGTTTTTATGATCTGATGGCCCTCGAAGAGCCTTTTGCCGAGTTGCGAGCTATGCACTCACCGGACTTATCAAGCTCCCGGGATAAGCTCAAGCTTTTCCTATCAGGCTGGTTAGGCGGCCCCGACCTGTATTCACCTAAACATGGGCACCCCATGCTGAGAGCGCGCCACTTACCCTTCAAAATTGGCATGAAGGAGCGAAATCAATGGCTTGCCTGCATGTATCGGGCTATGGAAGACTGCGGTATTGATGGACAAATTGGTGCCCAGCTGGAGGAGTCATTCTTCAATACCGCCGACTGGATGAGAAACCAGCCTAATTAATTTAGTCTAACTTTGCTCCTGCTTGTTTAACAGCCTTAGCCCAGCGAGGTGTCTCGCTAGCAAGAAACTTGGTAAATTGGTCGGCATTCAGAAATGCCGGGTCAGCACCCTGCTCAATCATCCTCTTTTGAATTTCCGGGGACTCTAAAGTCTCTTTAAATGCCTGGCTCAATTTAGCCACCACATCCGGGGGCGTTCCTTTTGGGGCTAATACACCATAAAAACCAACTACTTCTAAATTGGCTACGCCTGTTTCGATGACGGTAGGCGTGTTTGGTAAAGCGGAGTTACGCTTGGCACTGGTAACTGCTAACGCCTTTACTTTGCCCTGCTTTGCATAATTGGCCGCCTGCGGAACTGACTCCGCCATAAATTGCACGTGACCTGCAATAAGGTCGGTAAAAGCAGGAGCGCTGCCTTTGAATGGAATATGAACCATAAAGATTCCAGTTTCATTTTTAAGCATCTCTGGAACTAGATGTGAAATTCCACCATTTCCTGCCGAACCATAATTCAACTTTCCAGGATTGGCTTTTGCATAAGCTATGAATTCCTTTAATGTTTGAACAGGTACATCCTTATTCACAATCAAAGCCAGTGGCTGCTGCGCGGTTCTAGCAATTGGCTGAAACTCCTTTAGAGTGTCATAGGAGGATTTTGTGTACACAGCAGGGTTGATAACCATCGTTCCTGTATTTGCCAAGAGCAATGTATAGCCATCCGCAGGAGACTGCGCTACAAATTGCGCCCCTACCGTACCTCCTGCACCCGCCTTGTAATCAATGATGACCGTTTGACCAAGCGAGGCCTGGAGTTTTTCTACCAGCAGGCGCATGTGGGCATCAAGTGGCCCCCCAGCCGGGAATCCAATGATGACTTTGATAGGCTTTTCTGGAAAAGCGGCCTGTACAGAGTGCGTCCACACCAAACCCAGCAGAAGAGCGGCAAAAAAGTTGAGGATTGATTTGCTGATTCGCATACTGAACTCCATGAATATATTTCGAATTACTTTACATCAAAGAGCTTGAGCGCATACAAATCCGCTGGCCCAGGCCCACTGGAAATTATGGCCTCCAAGATGCCCAGTAACATCAACGCACTCGCCAATGAAAAATAGCCCCGGGTGATTTCGTGCCATCATCGTTTGACCATCCAATTCTTTAGTATCGACACCGCCGAGCATCACCTCTGCCTTCTTCCAACCCAAAGTTCCAGCGGGCTTCACCGACCAATTGGTAATGAGCTCCTTAAGAGCCTGGCGATCCTTTTTGGAAACTTCAGCCCACTTACGCCCCAATAGATTCTTCTGCTCAGCAAAAGCTTTTGCAAGGCGCAATGGCATTACAGAGGCCAGAATATTTTCAGTGAGCTTGAGTCGGTTTTCGTCATTACTAAACAGTTCATCACAATTAAATTGACCGTTTGCCTCAACCGCACCCAGCCAATCAATGTGAATCTCCTCACCTTCGGCCCAATAACTACTTGCTTGAAGTACAGCTGGACCAGATAAGCCCTTATGAGTGAGTAATAAATCTTCGTTGAATCGACAGGCACCATAACGATGGCCTTTAGATCCAGATGCAATCCGAACGGGCAAACTCAAACCCGCCAAAGCATTGAGATTCTCAAACTCACCAGAGGTAAATGACAATGGGACTAAGGCAGGACGAGGATCAACAATCTGCAAACCAAATTGTTTTGCGATATCCAAAGCGTAGGCAGTTGCTCCGATCGCCGGAACGGGTAACCCTCCGGTTGCCATCACCACCGACTTTGCATGCTCCATTCCAGCACTAGTCTTTAGGAGCCACTCGCCATCTCTACCAGAAATTTCTTCAACCGAAACTGGATGCCGAATATCGACTTTACCTTTTGCGCATTCACTCAAAAGCATCTCAATAATTTGCATGGCAGACTCATCGCAAAATAATTGACCTTGATGTTTCTCGTGATAGGCAATGCGATATGACTGCACCAACTTAATGAATTCTTTTGCAGGGTATTTAGCTAAGGCACTTTTTACAAAATGCGGATTAAGAGATAAAAAGTTAGCTGGACTACTATGAAGATTCGTGAAGTTACACCTACCACCGCCACTGATGCGAATCTTCTCACCTAAGGATTCAGAGTGATCCAGTACAAGAACTTTTTTTCCCAGCTGACCAGCGATACCGGCACAGAATAGACCGGCAGCACCGCCACCAATAATGATGGCATCCCATTTTTTACTCATGATTATTTGAAGCGCTCAATCACATCCTTGGGAAGATTCAGTTTTTGCATATGCAAGCGGGTATAAGCCTGACGGAAACTTTTGGTCATAGAAATCATGACTGAAGCCGTCCAAGCAAAAGCAAACATACCGGAGAAGGCAATGATGATCGCCAACATCTTCCACCCATTCGGCAAAAGATCATCCATAAAGCCCATTGCCGTATAGGTGCTACCACTGAACAAAATACTCTGCCCTAGATTTGGAAGTAAATTGAATCCCCAAAGAGCAATACCCCACAAAATAATTTCAAAAATATGCGTTAAAAAAAGACAAAGTATGCTGACATAGAATGCGAAAGCAACGGCTGAATACTGATGCTCTGCCAAGTATAGAAATGATTTCACCTCGTAACGCTTGGCAATCTGGAGTAGCGCAACACCATGTACCAGCATCACCACAAGCAGCATTGCAATGCCCAGCAGGTATGCCGGCAAATCTAATTCGGTCGTGAGATGAAGTGTATTAGGTAGGGTCATTTTAGAAACTTGGTCTATTTTACAGTCTGCCTAGATAAAGGCTCAGGCCAGCTGATACTGGTTTTGAATGACCGTCCAGGCTTGCTCAGCAGTTTCTACAAAATGGATTAATTGCATATCTACTGGATCAATCACACCGTGCTCGAGCAGCTTATCAAAATTAATAG
>JBJOJF010000190.1:0-6747 GCA_046046735.1 Pseudomonadota bacterium | reverse complement strand
TTCTGGCGATCGCATTGTGGTTGAGGGTAAGCAGAATTTACGCACGGGTAGCAAAGTGCGCGAGGCAAAAGCTGCTAAATCAGAGAAGTCCCCCGCCGATAAATCTACTGCCGCTGAACCAAAATGACGCTTTCTGAGTTATGCATTAGACGTCCCGTAATGACAGTGTTGCTTTCGATTGCAACTGTCATTGCTGGTACCGTTGCTTATTTCAAGATTCCTGTTGCGGCACTACCAAGCTTTAATACACCGATTATTTCTGTCAGCGCTAGTTTGCCAGGCGCTGCTCCAGAGAATATGGCCTCATCCGTGGCCCTGCCTCTTGAGAAAGAGTTTTCCACGATTGATGGCATTAAGGTCATTAGCTCAACAAATACACTTGGCTCCACCAGCATTTCGCTAGAGTTCAATAACGACCGTGACATTGATAAGGCCGCTGTGGATGTTCAGGCAGCCCTTCTCAGAGCTCAGAGACGCCTTCCAATTGAAATGACGGTGCCTCCGTCATATCGCAAAGTCAATCCAGCAGATACAGCAGTCCTGATTATTCGCATGAGCTCACCTTCTATGAGTCTCTCGGAAATCAACGCCTATGCTGAGAATTTATTAGCCCCCTCTATCTCGACCATTACCGGTGTTTCACAGGTGTTGGTATATGGCGCAAAACGTTATGCTGTGCGCGTTAGTGTTCGACCCGATGCCCTCGGTAATCGCAACATCACGATGGAAGAGTTGGCCAGTGCCATTAACAAAGCCAATACCAATAGCCCTGTCGGCACTTTAGATGGCCCTCGGCAACTGATTACGATTTATGCAAATCCCCAATTAGTTAAAGCAGAAGAATTTAGCAGTCTCATCATTGCTCAACGTAATGGCCTACCGGTTTATCTTCGTGATGTTGCGGATGTTCAGGAAAGCTTCGAAGATGTGAAAACCTTTGCCACCTCTGGTGGGGAGCGCTCCATCGCTATTGGTGTCATGCGACAACCCAATGCCAATACTGTAGATGTTGTCAAAGCAGTTAAAAGATTGCTACCAACCTTCCAGGAGCAAATGCCAGCGTCAATTAAGTTGACGCTCATTAATGACAGATCTTTATCCATTATTGAAGCCATTCATGATGTCAACATCACTTTAGTCTTAACTATCCTGCTAGTGGTCTTAGTGATATTCCTGTTCTTAAAAAGAATTTCTGCAACACTCATCCCATCTATCAGCTTGCCAATCTCCTTAATTGGGGCATTCTTCCTGCTGTATTTCATGGGATACAGCCTGGATAATATTTCCCTGCTCGGCATCACCCTCGCGGTTGGCCTGGTAGTTGATGATGCGATTGTGGTGCTTGAGAACATCATGCGCTACATCGAACAAGGCATGGACCCACTTAAGGCCTCATTAAAGGGAAGTAAAGAGGTAGGTTTCACCATCATCTCTATTTCCATCTCCTTGGTGGCAGTCTTCATTCCCTTGTTCTTTATGGCAGGCCCTATCGGCCTTCTCTTTAGAGAATTTGCGGTGGTAGTCTCCCTGTCGATTCTTGTTTCAGCCGTAGTCTCATTAACTGTGGTTCCCCTGCTTTGCAGTCGTTTCCGTCCAAAACCCGGTGACCATCCAAAGGAATATGCGATTACCAAAAAGTTTGATCGCATTTTTGACTGGTCATTGAAAACGTATGTTCACTACCTAGATCTGGCTCTAGCTAATCGCAAAATAGTCTTATGGGGAGCAATCTCCACCCTCTTTATTACGATTTATTTATTCTCCACAAGCCCGAAGGGCTTCTTCCCAGAAGAGGATATTGGGCAAATCACTGCGACCACGGAAGCTTCGGAAGACACTTCCTTTAAAACCATGTTGGCACTCCAAGATCGTGCAGCAGAAATTGTGAATAACGATCCAAACGTGGCCAACTCGATCTCTATTCTGGGTGGTGGCCAAAGCTCTGGCCGCAATACCGGCCGCTTCTTCATCATCCTGAAGCCCAAGGGTGATCGCGAAAAAATGTCGAAGGTTATTGAGGGCTTGCGAGTGAAATTCAGGGAAATTCCTGGGCTGCAGGTGTATATGCGCCCAGTACAAAATCTCCAGCTTGGCGGTCGTAGTAGTAAGAGTCGCTTCCAATTTACATTACAAAGTGTCGGCTTTGAAGGTGTAAATGAGTGGGCAGATAAGCTGACTCAAAAAATGCGGACAGACCCAATCTTCCGTGACGTTACTAGCGATTCGCAACTGAAAGGTCTTAGCGTCAGAATTGAAATCAATCGCGAGCAAGCTGCTAGCGCTGGCGTCACTATCGCCGATATTCGTAGCGCTCTCTACAACTCGTTTGGAGAGCGTCAAGTTTCGACGATTTACACCCCTGTGAATACTTACTATGTCATTTTAGAAACTGCAGAGAATGACCGGCAGTTCGAGACTGATCTGAGTAAAGTGTATGTCCGCGGTCGAGCGACAGATAAACTCATTCCACTGTCAAGCCTCGCCTCTTTTGTTCGCACAATTGGCCCTACGGCTGTGAACCATCAAGGGCAGATACCAGCGGTAACGATTTCTTTCAACTTAGCGCCAGATGTCTTCCTGGGAGATGCCACTAAAGCTATTGATGGGTTTGTTAAGGAAGTTGGCCTGCCGCCATCCATCATCACAAGTTATGGTGGCGATGCTGCAGTATTTAAAGACAATCAATCTGGTCAAATTATTTTGATCTTGGCAGCGCTTGGGGTGATTTATATCCTCTTGGGCGTTTTATATGAGAGCTATATCCATCCGCTCACTATTTTGGCTGGCCTGCCCTCTGCAGCGATTGGTGCGATCTTGGCATTACGCATCTTTGGTTTTGAATTAACCATCATTGCTTCGATCGGCATCTTGCTTTTGATTGGTATCGTGAAAAAGAATGCCATCTTGATGATTGACTTCGCGTTAGAGGCACAACGCAGTAGAGGCCTCTCCCCAGAAAAAGCTATTCGGGAAGCCTGCGTATTGCGCTTCCGCCCCATCATGATGACTACCATTGCCGCTTTAATGGGAGCGCTTCCTATCGCCTTTGGTCTTGGTGCTGGTGCAGAGTTAAGACAGCCTCTGGGCATTAGCGTGGCAGGCGGCTTGATCTTCTCTCAATTTGTAACTCTGATCATCACCCCAGTGATTTATCTTTACTTAGATAAATATGCTGGTACTGGTCCTATGGAAATTCCACCATCCGTTCTTGAGGGCACCTAATGCGTCAAGTTATTCTCGATACCGAAACTACTGGACTCAATCCGGCAACTGGCGACCGCATCATTGAGATCGGCTGCGTTGAAATGGTTGGTCGTAGACTCACCGACCGCACTTTTCATTACTACATCAATCCTGAGCGTGATATCGATGCGGGTGCTTTTGCAGTTCACGGTCTCTCTCGTGAGTTCTTGTCTGATAAACCTGTATTCGCAAATATCGTTGAAGAACTCATTGAGTTTGTCGATGGCGCAGAAGTGGTAATTCATAACGCAGCGTTCGACTTAGGATTTCTGGATAACGAATTTGCTCTTCTTAAGCGACCACCTTTCAGAGGGCTCGCGTCTAAGGTCACCGATACTCTCTTAGATGCACGTCAAATGTTTCCGGGCAAACGCAACTCCTTGGACGCCCTATGCGAGCGCTTTTCTATTAGCAATCAGCATCGCACCTTGCACGGCGCGTTATTGGATGCGCAGTTATTAGCAGAAGTCTATGTAGCAATGACTCGGGGTCAGGAAGATCTATCGATTGACCTCATCGACTACACAGTAGGCACAGATTCTTCAGGGCAAATTAAGGCGCTCCCAACCAAACTTAAGCTGCTTACAGCGAGCGAGGAAGATTGCCAATTGCATGAAAAGATCTTGGCTGAAATTGCCAAGGCAAGCAAAAAGGACCCCGTTTGGAGTCCTTCAGCTGCCGTCAATTCATAGAACTTTTCAGCAATACCTAACTAATTGCGCGGCGGATTTCATCTGCCTTAGGTTTTGATCCAGTCACAGACTCGGTATCGTGCTCCGTAGTGTTTTCAATTGTCTCAATGACAGTCTCTTGCATCCGAATATTATCTTTTGGACAAATTGGCGCTCCGAAGCTTGCCCATTTCTTAAGTAATGTAACCTCATATCCGCACTGACCACACTTGGCCTTGTTGCGACTTGCATTACTTGGCCGCGGCGGCGGAAACACAATTGCTTGGTGAGGATAAGGACCTAGTTCTTGGCTAATCATCATGAGTCGTACCATTAGCTCTTCAGTTGCATGAGCCATTCGGGCAGGACCTTCCAAGCCAACAGTTTGAGCAATACCCTTGAAGTCTTCTCCATGACCACTAAAGCAATCGTCCACTGCATGGCAAAGCTCGTGAACCAGAGTATCCAGTAGTTGAACAGGATCATCGAGTTTTGGAGAGATAAAGATCTCGTTCACCCCTCCACCAGAGCGTTCGCGCGGCCAACATTGTCCAAGAGTAGTTCTAGGGCTACTCGAGGCCGGAAAACCACAAGACACCCTCACCGGGGGGATGGCATAGCCGGCCTTAGAAAATACCGGCTCTAAATGTCTTACGGCGTCTTCCAGCCATGCTTCTCTTACGGAGTGTTGCTTCATTTATTGTTCAACTAAATTAAATAATGGGTCAGAAATTACTTTACGTATTATCGCTGCCCTACTTTGACATCACCAAAAATGGCTTGCGCCTCACGTGGCAAACAGCGCCAGTAGCGTTCATTCGAAGGTACAGTGCCGCCCAAGGCGGCGGCTGCTTCCCAGCCCCAGCGAGGCTTGAATAAGAATGCTCTAGCAAGGGCAATCAAATCAGCATCACCTGCCTCCAAAATAGCTTCTGCTTGCTCTGGCTCGGTGATTAAGCCAACTGCCATGGTTGGGATACCAGATTCGTCCTTCACGATCTTTGCAAAGGGCACCTGGTAATTAGGTCCAATCGCAATCTTCTGCTTGGGAGAAATCCCGCCCGAAGAGATGTGCACAAAATCACATCCGATTGGCTTTAGTTGAGATGCAAATTCTGCTGTTTCCTCGGGAGTCCAACCGCCCTCAATCCAATCGCTCGCTGAAATCCTGATGCCTAAAACACCTTGATAGGCAGCGCGCACTGCTTTGAATAACTCCAGAGGAAAGCGAATGCGATTCTCAAAAGAGCCGCCATATTCATCAGTACGCTGATTGGCAATCGGTGATAAGAATTGATGTAACAAGTAACCATGGGCACCATGCAATTCAATACCATCCACACCAATTCGCTCTGCTCGTTGAGCAGCAACTACAAATGCAGTAATTAAGCCCTGCAACTCCAGCTTGGAGAGTTCATGTGGCAAACGTTCGCCATCGAGCTGAGGAATTGCCGACGGTGCCAGAGTTTCCCAGCCGCCCTGCTCTGTTGATAGCAACTGACCTCCCTGCCATGGGGTTGCGCTTGAAGCCTTGCGTCCAGCATGGGCCAGCTGAATAAATACAGGGGTTGGAGGTGCCAATTTACGAGCTCTGCTTAGCTTGTCCTTTAGGGCTGCTTCCGTACGGTCATCCCACAATCCCAGGCAAGCGGGCGTAATACGGCCTTCTGGAGTCACTCCAGTAGCTTCGATAATGAATAGTCCAGCCCCACTATTGAGCAGATTGGCCCAATGCATTAAATGCCAGTCCTGGGCCTCACCATCCACAGCAGAGTATTGGCACATTGGCGCCACCACTAGACGATTTGGCAGGCTTAATGGCCCTCTGGGGGAGCCTAGGACATAGTTAGAAAAGAGAAGACTCATTTAGCGACCTTTAGGGCTGAAAAAAGCATAAAACTAATGAAAGCGATAAAATCAAAGGAGTAGGATAAACGAGACCATAAAGTTGTGTCCGCACTTGCCCAAGCAACTTTACTCACCCCAAAACAAATACAAAATTATTAAGCCAATTACCATGAATGCTCCACAAGCCTTTGAATCAAAAGAAGATATCGGTCACTACGTTGATGGCAAGGTCATTAACCCAAAGGATGGCCGCTTTGCAGACGTATTCAATCCATGCAAAGGTACTGTTGCCCGCCGCGTGGCGCTGGCCAGTCGTAAAGAGGTAGATGAGGTTGTTGCAGTTGCTCAAACTGCATTCCAAACATGGAGCCAGACATCCCCTTTACGCCGCGCTCGCATCATGTTCAAGTATCTTGAGCTGCTCAACGCAAACCGTGATGAATTGGCTGCAATCATCACCGCAGAGCACGGCAAGGTATTTACAGATGCCCAAGGTGAAGTGACTCGAGGCATTGAAATCGTGGAGTTTGCTACTGGCATCCCAGAGCTTCTCAAAGGCGACTACACGGAGCAAGTTTCTACTGATATTGATAACTGGGTCATGCGTCAACCCTTAGGTGTTGTTGCCGGCATCACGCCATTTAACTTCCCGGTCATGGTTCCAATGTGGATGTTCCCAGTCGCAATTGCATGCGGTAACACTTTCATTCTCAAGCCAAGCCCTACCGATCCATCAGCATCCCTCTTCATGGCAAAGCTCCTTAAGGAAGCTGGACTTCCAGATGGTGTGTTTAACGTGGTTCAGGGTGACAAAGAAGCAGTAGATGCCTTAATTGAAAATCCTCATGTAAAAGCGGTCAGCTTTGTTGGCTCCACTCCAATTGCAAACTATATCTACGAGCGTTGCGCGCACTTCGGTAAGCGTGCTCAGGCTTTAGGTGGTGCGAAGAATCACATGGTAGTTATGCCGGATGCAGATATTGAT